>CAZVEO010000069.1:0-13326 GCA_964626385.1 uncultured Bacteroidaceae bacterium | reverse complement strand
AAAAACGCACTTTTAACCAAGTTGGCAGGCTTCCCAAAAGCCCGCCAACTTTTTTGTAAATTGACACTGAGTTAGAGTTAAGAGAAAAGGTTTTTTTCCAATGGTTTGTTTGTTACAAAACAATTTTATGGCAACCCAAGGCAATGTTGATGATAGAGTGCTTTTTGAAAAACCAGCGTTTGACAAAAGGTATCAAAGGTTTGTGTCTATCTTTTTATCAGCAACAAACCTCTTTTTAAAAGTTAATTTTAACTACTCACACCAAAACAATCCATCTAATCAACTGAACCTTTTTAACTTCCTTACACCGAGTTAGCCTTAAAAAAAACAGTTAAATAAATCCTATTTTAAGGTTTTATTATCTATTTAGAATTTTGTTATAATAATCTAATAGTTTCTTTCCTATATAATTGGTATCGTATTTCTCTCTTATGAGTTTGAAAGCATTTTCTCCTAATTGTTTACAGTAATCAGGATTTTCGTCCAAAAGTTTTATAGCTTTAACAAATTCCTCCGGAGTGTTAGCAATAAGTATATTTTTCCCATTCTCATACATTATTCCTTCTGCTGCTATGGAAGTGGCAACTATTGCTTTGCCTATACTCATGGCTTCCAAAATTTTTATTCTTATTCCACTACCAGATAACAAAGGCACGACCATTATATTTTTGCTACTCATAAACAATATACTATCATCCACCTCTCCCACAATCTTTACATTTTCCCAATTACCGTTTTTTAACCATGTCGGCATATTTCTACCTGCTAAGAAAGTTTGTATATGAGGCATTGACTCATGTATCTTATCCCATATCTCTGTTAAGTACCAACGTATTCCCTGCTCATTAGGAAACCAATCCATACTACCTATATGAAAAAGCGTGTGTTCTTGTGGTATTATATCGGGTAGTTTTTCCACATTATCAAAACCTATTGGTAAGCCTTCACACAAACGCTTACACCCATTGGACTTAAAATAAGAAGCATCCACATCGGTTACAGGAAAAACAGCATCAAAATCGTTTATATGTTCTAATTCGTAAACCTTTAAGTTGAGAGCAGTATTTTTTAAATACCACTTTTTAAATATATTTAAATGCTTACTCTTTATTAACCTTTGCCATATAAGATGCTCTACATTGGGACAATGAAAAGTTACTCTTGCCTTAGAATGTTTTCTTATCAAAGGTATATAAGGAGACATCATCATACTTTCTATTTGTACAATGTCAAAATTTTCCGACTTTAGAGTTTTTATTATGAGTCTTTTCATTTCATCTGTAACAAAACGCTTTATAACATAACTTTGTCCTAAAAAAACACATAACAAAGCGTCAAAAACATTTGGCTTTAAATTGGTATAAACACCTTCTATTCTTGTTTTCTCTAAGTAATTGGACGGCATAAGTTTTTTTGAAAAAGGATGCTTATTAGAATAAAGCGTCAGAATTTTTAACTCACAACCATTATTCATTAGTCCCTCTCCTATAGAATACATTCCCATTGTTCCACCATCTACCACGGGATAAGGCGGTTTATAACACAATTGAAGTACTTTTATATTCTTGTTTGACATCTTTTTATGATTTCTTTCTAAACAGTTTTTGAATTTTCCTTTTCCACTCTTCTGCACTTAATATTTTAGCATCTGATGTAGCTTTTATTGTTAAGAATATACCTATAGGCAAAAAGACTACGGACGAAAGCCACATACCAAACCAAGGAGGTATAGTATTGCTACGAGCCAACATATTACCCATTTCTCCCAATACATAATAAATAATGAAAGAAATAACAGAAACAACTATAGGCATACCCAAACCACCTTTTTTTATAATCGCTCCCAAAGGCGCACCTATAAAAAATAATATAAGACAAGCTAAAGAAAGAGCAAATTTTCTATGATATTCTATTTTGTGTCTATTAAGGTACTCAATATCGTCCTTAAAATTCTCTTGTATATTTTGATAATGAGTTTGGAAGTTTTCTAATTTTGTTGTTGCGTATGCATCTACCATCTTTCTTTTTTCTTTGTCTAATTGCTTATAATCGTTATAAAAATTATGATTTTTAAGCATATTCTCATTATCTTGTTTTTGTGCATAAAAATCTCGTTTCAATATATTCAAAGTAACCTTCCTATCTCTTTCTATGACTAAAGATAAGCTGTCTATATTACGTGATAATCTTGCTATATTCATTACTTTGTAGGAGTTTTTATACCTATCGGAGTCAGCTTCTTGCAAAGAAAAATTGCTAACATCAAAACGAAGCACCTCTTTTTTGAAGTCTATCCTTGTTAAAGGACGTTTTATTGCGTTATCTCCGTTAATTTCTTCTTTAAAATTCTCACCATTATAGAGTTCAAAAACCAAAGTATTGCCATTGTCCGAAGTTTTCATTGTACCGCTATCTGCTTTGGTTACAGAAGTCTCTCCCATACTACCGCTATGGTCATAAATAAGAATATCTTTCATAGCATTGGTTTTCTTGTTTTTTTCTCCTATTCTGATTACGTAAGAATCTATCTCATAGTAAAATTCATTTGGTCTTATGTTAATTGCAGGCTTTTTGGATTTCATCTCATATACCATAAGTCTTAATTCCTCCTCTGCCTTAGGCATAACATTATTGGAAAAGAAAAAAGCCACAACAGACATAAAAAGAGAAAAAATTATCAAAGGCATTAATATTCTCCAAAGCGATATACCAGCTGCTTTAATGGCAACAAGCTCATACTTTTCTCCTAAGTTGCCCATAGTCATAATAGAAGCCAAAAGAATAGCCAAAGGCAAAGCCATAGGGACAAGGGTAGCCGAAGCGTATGCAAGCATTTTGAGAATAAACATTGTTTCCAACCCTTTGCCAATAAGTGACTCCATTTTTTGCCACAAAAATTGCAATATAAGAACAAACATTGCTATGGAAAAAGTAAGCAACATTAACTCAAGGTAAGACTTCAATATAAATTTATCTAACTTTTTCAAAAAAACGCTTTCTTAAAACATAAAATAAAAACACTTTCTTTTTTTAACTCCAACTATCAATTTTTCTCTGTTTGCTTAAAAAATATGGCATCACAAATAATTATCATTAAACTTGTAAGCAAAGTACTTACAACACACCTCAACAAAATCTGTCCTATCTCTACAAAAGAGAATACTCCTAAAAGGAAACAAAGAAAATGATGTATAAAAACAGTTGTCAGAGTATAGAAAACAAAATTTGCAAAACCTATGCGAGACATTGTAAATCTTACGTTAGTAGTATCTATATTGCCAGAAAAAGTATTCAACAAAATCGGTCTTACAAAGCCCGTAAAAGTACACGCAAAAGCATGTATTCCAGTTTGCCCCGAAAAAATATCAACACAAACTCCCAAAGCAAAAGAGCTCAAAAGAACTACCCATTTTGGTGTATCGTAAGGCAAAAGCATAATAAACCAAACATAAATCATTGGAGTAACAAAGCCCCAAAAACTTATGTTGTCAAGTAGAAAAACCTGTACCAAAACCAATACTATGAATTGTATTATAGATATTACTATGTCTTTTATCATCTTGATATTGCTTATTGTGTGTTATTGGTTAGAGTATCTATATTTTGCATAAGTCTATCTTGCTCTATCTTAAAGAAATTCTTTATAACATAAACATATTCCAACTTATTGTAATCTGTAAAAAATTTAATATCTATGTTATAAAAACCAGTTCCTTTATCTTTCTCGGGCTTAACAACTTTGCCCACTGGAATACCTTCCGGGAAATTGCGAGAAAAACCACTTGTAACAATAGTATCTCCTTTTTTAACAGCAATAGAAGAAGGCATATCTATAACCTTACCCATTGCATAATGTTTGCCAGACCAAGTCAATGTACCTGTTGTTTTGGTTCTTTCATTTCTAACATTCAATTTGCTATCTTGATGCAATACACTCATTACCAAAGAAAAATTCTCAGTTGTCTTAACCACAACTCCTACTACTCCATTTGGTGCAATAACTCCCATTTCAGGCTCCACACCAGAGGAATAACCTTTATTTAACATAAAAAAGTTATTGCGTTTGTTTACAGTCTTGTATATAACTCTTGCATCTATAAAAGAATACATTTGCTTGTATACCGTATCTTTTTTTTGATGGACAGAGTTAACTACTTTAACGTATGAGGACTCAACCATAGACCTTAATCTAAGATTTTCTTTAATCAAGTCTTCATTTTTTGTTTTCAAATAAAAATAAGAATTTATTCCATCTATGGAATTATATACATAGCCCGAAATATTATTAGCCAAAGTGGTTACATAACTACCCTGACGAAAAGAGTTGCAAGCAATAAAATATACACTTATCCCCTCCAATAAAAGAAATAGGAATATGTGATAATATCTTTTTAAGAATCTCAATAAGTCATTCATAAATGTTTAAACTCTCGCAACAAATTTTATTGTTTGCAAAATTATAAAAAATCACAATAATAAAAGCAAATAAAGATAGGCAATTTCTTTCAAGTCTTGTATTACTACCATTCTGAAATATCGGCATTAGCCTCCACAATACTCTCTACTTTATCATCTAACAAAGGGAAAAAATCAATACCTGTCATTTTTTCCACCTCATCCACAGAATTGACATATTGGTCTTTTGTCTTGTTTATTGATTTATTTTTGCATACAAAACCGATTGCTTTAGGTTGAGGTTTTAGACGCAAAACCACTTTAAAGAAAGCCTCGGGTACTACCACATTATTCTTTCCTATTGTTTTGTGCTCCGTATTATAGAAAAGTGGCCCACAAACTATATATATTTCTCCATATTTTTTTGCCCACATCCTACATGCTCTTTCTATTTCATTCCAATCTCCACTATTCAAACGAGTATCTTGCGGACACATATTTGTAAGTAAAAAAGATTCTGACATTGCTTGTTTGTCCCATTTGGCATCTCCAGCAGGAAACATATGCCCTCTTGACCAACCACTTTTACGATAATCCTCCTTAGTTGCCCTAGGCAAAGGCACGCTCGTATCCTCCCTAAAGTCATTGGAACGCTCTATAGAACCATCTACATACTCTGCTTTCAATTTCCAAGCCACCCAATTTGGTATCAAAGTCGTTGGGTTGTAGGAAACAGTATAAGCCTTTCTTTTTAGAATTATTTCCGGTGTATTTTCTAACTTTGCAGGAATTTCTAAACCTTTAGAATAATCTTGCAAAGAAGAACTATTATCTATTTGCGGTTGTTCTTTGTCAGCATATATATTCTTGTAGCCGACAACAAACAGCCCCACCATCAAAACAACAAGAAAACAAACTAAAATCTTAACTCTTTTCATAGTACTTAGCAAATATTCTTTACAAAGATACAAAAATTATCCTTATCATTGACTTTCGTAGATTATAGTATGTTAGCGTTGATTAATACAAAACAACTACAAAATATAACCCTATAAAACTTTTTTGTAATTTTGTGAAAAATAAATTCTATTTTTTGTCATAAAAAAAGAGGAAGTAATGCAAGATACAAATAAGATTATAAAAGTTATAACCTACGGAACCTACGATTTGTTACATTATGGTCATATACGTCTTTTGGAAAGAGCCAAAGCCTTGGGCAATTATCTTATAGTGGGAGTTACTGCCGATGGATTTGATAAAGCAAGAGGTAAAATCAATGTACAACAGTCTTTGATGGAAAGAATAGAGGCCGTAAAACAAACTGGACTTGCAGATGAGATAATCGTAGAGGAATATGAGGGACAAAAAATAGATGACATCAAACGATTAGGAGTAGATATATTTGCCATAGGTAGCGATTGGTTAGGAAAGTTTGATTATTTGAATGAGTTTTGCAAAGTAGTCTATTTGGAAAGAACCTCGGGAGTTTCCTCTTCGGAACTTAGGGCTGAAAAAATAGAGTTGGGTTTAGGGCTTGTTGGAGAAATTGCTATGTTAGACAAATATGAGAAAGAAAGTCATTTTGTTAACGGACTCAAAATATCAGGAGTATATGGGGAATACGATGATTTTTTATCCCCTACTCTAAAAACAATTAAAACTCCTTCTTTTGAACAACTTGTAGAATGTTCAGATGCTCTTTATATTGCCTCCAACCCAAAGGAACATTACAAACAAATACTTTACGCCTTGGAAAATAAAAAACATGTGCTTTGCAAATCTCCAATAACAATAAGTTTAAAGGAGTGGCAAAAACTCAAAGATTTGGCAAAAAACAATTCTTGTGTCTTATTTGACTCCATCAAAACCGGATATGCCATAGCTTATTATCGTTTATTGCTTTTGGTCAAAAGTGGAGTTATAGGTGAGGTTATTAGTGTGGATGCAACTTGTACAAGTTTTCAAGATATGCAACAAAGAGAAGGCAAAGACTTTAGTCAAGCGTGGAATTCTATTTCTGCATGGGGGCCTACAGCTATGTTACCTATTTTCCAAATTTTAGGTACTGATTATAAAGATAAAACCATTATTTCTCATTTTTCAAAAGACATCAAGGATTTTGACCTATTTACCAAAATATCATATATTTTTGCTAATTCGGTGGCTTCTATTAAAGTGGGTAAAGGAGTTAAAAGCGAAGGCGAATTGATTATTTCGGGTACAAAGGGGTATATCTACGTACCTGCTCCATGGTGGAAGACAGAGTATTTTGAAGTAAGAAAAGAGAACCCTGCAGATAACAAAAGATATTTTTATCAATTGGAGGGTGAAGGTATTAGATACGAATTGATATCTTTTGCAAAAGCCATAACCCTAAAAGAAAAAAACTTTTACATAGACGACAATGTTTCCCAAGCCATAACAAAGGAAATAGAAGATTTTTACAATAGAAATAATTTGGTAGAAATATAAGGCATTAGGGCTTTTATGAGAGAAAAGTATGATGATAATTATTTTATGCGAGAAGCCATAAAACAGGCAGGACAAGCATATCAACAAGGAGAAGTGCCAATAGGTTGTGTTATTGTATGTAATGACAAAATAATAGCACGAGGCTACAATATGACCGAACAGCTAAAAGACTGCACCGCTCATGCTGAAATTTTAGCAATAACCTCAGCCGAACATGTTTTGCAAAGCAAGTATTTAAAAGATTGTACTTTATATGTTACCATAGAACCTTGTTTGATGTGTGCAGGGGCTATTTTTTGGTCGCAAATATCAAAGATTGTTTATGGTGCAAAAGATGATAAACGAGGTGTTTCTCTATATATAGACCGCCCCTACCACCCCAAAACTAAAATAATCAGTGGTATTTTAGAAGAGGAATGTGCCAAGTTGGTCAAGGATTTTTTCAAAAACAAGAGATAGTCTTTTTATAATTACTACTTTCTTCTTGTATTAGAAGTATTTTGAGTATATTCTATTGCTCCTATTGTTGGATGAGTACTACTTCTGTAATTATTATAAATATCAGTCGGATATGTATAATTCCACATACCATTTGCGTTGCCTATCAAAGGAGAGTTTTCCATAGGAGTTAGGTCATTATTATAAACATCATTAAACAAAGGCTCCATATTAAACAAACAATCTATTGAAAAACCCGAAAAATTATTAAATCCAGAAGTCTTTATCAAACAATGGTCAAATTTATAACTTGTTGCAGTGGTATTCATTAAATCAATCTCAACCTCATCTTTCATCAAATTGCCATAAATAACACAATTATAAAACTCTGCATTATACAAGTCTCTAACTATCTTTGTGCCTCCCATTGCCGTATACCAGTCATTCAATACCAAAACAGGGTCTGTCCTATTAGAATTACTTGTCCAATAATTTGCAAAAGTAGAATATACAAATCTATAATTGCCTCCCATAGAAAGAGCAAGAGTATAGGAACCAGTGTTTTGAATTATAATATTTCCACCATCTATAACAGAACCTCTTGCATAGAGACCAAAGTACGAGCAGTTTTCTATTTGAGTATTATTTATTTTGAGGGTTGGAGAAGAAAAACTATTATCATTTATTTGTTGAGTAACGCAAGTGTCCACCGTAAGACCTATTACAGCATTGCTTATCTTTGCATAATTTATTACATTATTTTTGCTTCCAGCAGAAAGTTGTATTCCGCTCCATTGCCCTGCTATATTGGCATACCTATCCGTATGGCGCAAAGAAGTAACTATAACTGGACTATTTGCCGTACCTACAACATTTAGACTACTTTGACTCATAACTACAAGAGAGGCATTGTTAGACATATATACTCTATTACCTTCTTGCAACCTTAGGGTATAACCTCCCGTTACAACACATGTACCGACAATAACATGAGGTTTATCTGTTTTCCAAACTATATTGTTTCCGCTAATTTCCACACCAGAATCTACTCCATCTGAGTTCTCATCTGCCAAAGAGCAATTCAATGTTTGATATTCTCCTGTGCTTTGATTAAAAAAAGTATGTTCTTTGGGTTTGTGATAATATGCATCTTGCCCGTATGCCAAAAGTTGTATAGCTTGTTGCTTTCCATTAAAATCAAATATAATAGAATCTTGTATCAACAAAGGCGTATTTTGATTATTTTTGTCCAATTCTACTCTAACAAAAATAATCATACTGTCCTTTGCTCCTATATCCACATTCCTAACTATCAAATTAGGGTTACCATCTACGTTTATTCTATAGTATGAGGCTTGCCCCGAGCCTAAGGTTATGGTATTTATTTTTACAGCATCGCTTTCCTTATTATAGACAACGACCTTTTTAGTAACCGAACCTATAGTAGTAAATATAGTATCAAAGGTTACGGTATCTTGCGAAAACTTTAATACTACTCCTTTACTTGTTGTATATTCATCTTCTTTTATACAAGAAACCATCAACAAATTAATCAGTACCACACAAGCAAACAAAATCAAAAACAAACACTTTTTTTTCATTTATCTTCTTACTTTTTTCTTGTAAACTCAAAAGAAAAGGTTTTTATTTTTTTGTACCTAAATTTTTCCATTCAAAAGTGTTCACAATATGTTGCATATCTTTTTTCAATTGGTCTATTACAACAGCATTAGAGTCATTATTGGGAATTATTTTGTTGTTAAGGGCAAAACGCACAAAATACTTAACACTATCCGTCAAATAAAACTGATAAGGAGAAACTACATCCCTACCCTTTATTTCAAAAGCAGTGCCATATACTTTTTTCTCCTCATTTCTATACTCTTGTTGTAAGATACCGGCGGATAATTTTTCATGTCTATTAAGAAAAGTAAAACAATCATTGATTGCCTCTTGCAAATCTTTTCTTGAATTGATTCTAAAATAACTTGCATTTATTTCAAAATTATATTTTTTCTCGTCTATATTAAACCATATCATATTCTTGTCTTTGCTTTGCAAAAACTCTATATCGGCTTCTTTGTCATATTCAAAAACAAAAGGCAATTCATTTTTTTCAAAAGATGTATAAATAGGAGTTTTTACCTCTATCCTCAAATAAGTCGGTGGTTTAGGTTGCTCCACATCGCTTTGACAAGCATAAAAACCAATATACAAAAAAAACAACAGCAATAAATATATAATACTCTTTAAAATTCTCATAATTAAAACTTATTTACTATTTTTGCAAAGATAAATATTTTTATTAAACTTGCAACAAAGAGTAAAAAATATAGTCATAACTTATATAACAGAGAATATTTTAATATTAAAATGAAAAAGATAATTACTTTTGTTTCTATTGTTTCGTGTTTTTTCTTCATAGCACAAGAATATAGTTTTGCACAAGTTACAACTACTCATTACACGGGTAGCGTTGCCTCGCTTATACAACAATATTTTATTTCCGATGAGAGTGTGGAGTTAGACACAACTTATGGACATGAACCAAAATTTAATGGACAAACATCCTCTACAAGTGTCCAATTGGGAACCTTTACCAATGCAAATACTACTGGCAATAATATGCCTATATCTTCTGGTATAGTAATAACCACTGGCTCTTACGAGCAAACAGGAGTAGGTAACGGACCAGGAGATGGAACGCAAAGTGGACCAGCACACTGCACAGAATGTGGCAGTGAAATATCTCCATCTCTTTATCAAACCTATAAAAATCAAGGCGGGACTCAAGAGATGAACGATGTTGCTTGTCTGTCTTTTTGGATTACGCCCAAAAGTGATGCTCTCTCCTTCTCCTATTGCTTTGCTTCAGAGGAATACCCAAACTATGTATGTTCTAATTTTAATGATATTTTTGGTTTTTTTATTTCAGGACCATACGATGATAATGGTAATCTTGTAACCACTGTGGGAGATGTTTATAACAATAAGAATATAGCTTTAATACCAGGTACGGAAACTCCTGTTATGATTAATTCTGTCAACGGTGGTACGTTAGGTGTCTCTGGTGGTAGTTTATCAAATCCCGGGTGTGATTTAGGTAATTCGCAATATTTTATACTAAATGACAACTATAATTGCAGAATGAATGGTTATACAACAGAATTACCTACAGAAAAAGTAGAAGTTGCTCCTTGCTACAAGTATAGAATAGAACTTGCAATAGCCAATATAGCCGACCATGGGTTTACTTCGGCTGTTTACTTGAAAGCCAATTCTTTGCACGCAGATAAATTAAATTTGGATGTTGCTGGTAATGATGTAAATGGAGTATATACCAAAGGTTGTGGAAGGGCAAAAGTAAGCGTAACTGCCAACTATGAACTTAGCAGTACAACACAATATACAGTACAAATAACTTCTTCGGAAGGAAGTACTGTTGTGTTAGGCGAGGATTATACTTTGGTAGATGAAAATAATCAAGAAATAGGTTCTACTCTTACTCTTTCGAGAAATCAAAGCGAGGCTTTCTTCTACATAGATTTTTTGCATAACGAAAATAAGGCACCCGGCAGTGTAGATACACTTTATATTATTTCCGAATATGTTAATGAATGCACTCCGCGAGATACAATAAAAATAATATTACAAGAACCCGATACCATCACTTATAACGTAGAGGGAGGCAAAACTTATTGTGATAACGAGTTGCCTATAACAGAAAATATTGTTATAACAACACAGGGCGCTCACAAATATATGAAAGTTACTATAACCAACTCCTTAAACCAAGAATCCTTTGAAACCATTGTACGCAGAGATACTTCCTCAACAAACAACACTCTTACCACTACATACAATCCTATTATTACCGACCCTATAGAGTTTTATATTGTAATAGAGGACTCTTGCGGAAGAACTTATTTTGATACCATAGAGTATAAAATACAAGGTGCGACAACTTCTGCTTCCATAAGCAATGATTATATCTGCGAGGGCGAGCAAGTTGTTTTGTCTTGTCCAGAGGCTGTAAAATATACATGGACATCCGAGCCTATGGACGCAAGTCTTTTTGGACAAGAAAACACAAGAGAACCACAAGTTACACCTGCTGAAAACACCACTTATACAGTAACCATTGAGGACGAAAACGGATGTATTGCTTCTGCCAATGTAGGTGTTGATGTTATAGCCAATGTTAAAGCCCGCATATCTTTATCTGCCCACACACTTACCCTTTCTAATGCAACTTTGATTTATGAGGATATAACAATTAACGGAGCAGATAGATTTTGGGATTTGGGCGATGGAACCACAAGCACATCCATATCAGGTACAGAAAACTATCCTGTAACCGATTCAGGTACTTATAACATAATGCTCATTGCTTACAACGCTGCTGGCTGTGCCGATACAGCATACGACCAAATAAGAGTGGTACCTGATTTTACTTTTTATTTACCAAACGCTTTTATTCCAGGAGAAAGCGAACCAAGTTTGGGAATTTTTGCACCCCAAGGCTCAATGTTAGAGTATTATACATTAGATGTATATAACAGATGGGGAGCAAAAATATTTTCCGGTAAACCAAACGAAGGCTGGGATGGTACTTTGGAAAATGGAGAATTGGCTCCACAAGGAACTTATATATTTGATATCTTTTATTTGGACGGCGATGGTCTTTTGCAAAGGAAAACAGGTACATTTACCGCTTTACCCAAAAGTGAATCAAAGTAAAACAAAATAATTTATAAACTATATACACTTGAGAAAAACAAATAAGTGTATATAGTTTTTTCTTAATACTATGAGTTTTTTCGAAGTATTAGAAATAGAAAGCGTAGACTCTACTCAAACTTTTCTGATAGATATGGAAGAAAGGGAGGAGTTACAAGAATTTTTTACCATATATACAACCAACCAGTTGGCAGGTAAAGGTCAAGGAGAGCATAAGTGGGAAAGCGAAAAAGATAAAAATATAAGTTTTTCTTTACTTTTGCGTCCTTTTTTTATTGCACCTGACAAGCAGTTTGTCATTACTCAAATAATATCTTTGGCAATATTAAACACATTAGAAGACTTAGGAGTAGAAGATGTAAAAATCAAATGGTCAAACGATATATATGTAAAAGAAAATAAAATCTGTGGCATTTTGGTACAAAACAAAATTGTTGGAAAAGAGATTTTTGCCTCATACGTAGGCATAGGTATAAATATAAACCAAACAAAATTTTCTTTTGCGCCAAACCCTACTTCTTTTTGTTTGGAAATGGGTAAAGAGTTTGACAAACGCGAAGTTTTTCACAAAGTTATGCTAAACATCATAAATCTTTACACCAAATACAAATGCAATGTCCTACCCGATATAAAGCAACAATATTTGGACAATCTCTTGTTTATCAACGAGTACAGAGATTATGAATATTTAAATAAAAAAATAACCGCAAAAATTATTTCCGTTAATTCTTTCGGGCATTTGATTTTAGAAGGCAAAAACAAAGAAATATATACCGCCGAACTTAGAGAAATACATTTTCTTTTCTAACAGGCTTAGCCTGTTCTATAAAGGCAAAGCCACATCCACAGGGTGTTTTTATAGGGCAGAGCCTTTACTTTTTATAGGTTAGCATAGACGCAAAGCTTTAGCCTTTATTTTTTTGTGGCTTTACCCTATAAAACAGGCGGTGCCTGTGCCCTTATTTCAACTTATACCAACCTATGCTAACTTATCGTAACCTATAAAAACTTATAAAAAAACAGCAAAAAATTTTTTTTCGGTTTTTTTCGCAAATACCCATTTAAAAGCAAAAAACAAAGACACTATCACTGATTATCAAATAGTTAACCTTTTTCGAGGGGGTAAAATCGGGCTTTTTTTCTCATTTTCAGCGGTTTTGAGAGATTTTTTAAAGAAAATTTTTGCAAAATCGGGATTTTGCAAAAATGAATCTTCGTTTCGTTTAGACGAATCTTCGTTTCGATTTCTCGAAACGAAGATTCGTTTTTATTGATTATCAA
>CAZVEO010000068.1:0-13815 GCA_964626385.1 uncultured Bacteroidaceae bacterium | reverse complement strand
AAAAAACCCTTCGAAAACGCTGATTTTCAAGAAAAATGCCCAATTTTGACCCTTCGAAAAAGGTTAAGTAGTTGATAATCAGTAGTAGCACCCTTGTTTTTTGCTTTTAAATGGGTATTTACGCGATTTCCCGAAAAAAATTTTCAGGCACAGCCTGTTTTATAAAGGCAAAGCCGTTACTTTTTTTTATAGGTTAGCATAGGTTGCACCCACAGGATGTCTTATAAGAGCAAAGCCATTAAAAATTGTTTGTAAAGGCTTTGCCCATATAAAACAGGCTGTGCCTGCACCCACAGGGTGTTCTATAAGGGCAAAGCCGTTACTTTTTTTTATTCTCTCTTTACACCGAGTTAGTATTTAACTTATAAAAACATAGCAAACTTTATCCCATAAGTTTGCCACATTAGTGGTTTATAAACCTTTGATATTTATGTATATTTTTTGCTTAATGTGTGGTTTTTAAATATTGTAAACTACCATACCAATAACTTGCCGTGGTACCACCGTCTATTAGAATATCTGTACCTGTAATAAAACGCCCTCTACTTGACATTAAAAACTCTGCTAAATCTCCCACTTCGTCAGGCGTACCAGCCCTATGAAGAGGACTTGCTTTTATCATATCCAAATAACCCTTTGCCCTTGGCCCATGAAGTTCGTCATTTGCAAGAGGTGTAATTATTATACCGGGAGAAATAGAATTGATTGTTGCTCCATTTTTTGCCCATCTTTCTGCCTCATAAGCAACTCTCAAAACATTACAACGCTTGGAATATTGGTACGCTTTTAAAGTATCATCTATTGTTTTAATAAAGTCCAAATTCAAAAGTTCTTCGGGCGATGTTGTTGCCAAAGCATCATTTTGTGATTGCTCAAGTGCGGGTAATCTATGCCCACTTTGAGAAGAAATAATAACACCTGAGCCTCCTTGTGTCATAATTTTACCAAATTCTTCAAGTAAAATAGCCGTTCCTACCATATCTACTCTAAGAATTTCTTCAACAGAAGCTTGGGAAGGAGAGACTCCTGCTGCATTAATAAGATTGGCAATTTCTCCGTATTTTTGTGCTTCCTTAATAAGAGCAAAAATATCCTCTTTGTTACCTAAGTCTACTTTGATTGTAGAACACTCAAAACCTGCATCTTCCAAAATCTTAGCGGTAAAAAGCAAATTTGTTTCATTGTAATCAGCCAAAACAATATGTTTTTCTGTTGCAACTCTACGGACTATGGCTTGACCTATAGAACCACTTCCCAATAATACTGCTACTTTTTTCATAAATTCCTTTATTATTTGTTTTGTTGAATAAAAACGTATCTTTTTCTTTATTATTACAAAATCTTCTTAGAATAACCCCAATCTAAGTAGGAGTGATATGGAAAATAATGATACTTTATTATTATAAGTTACAGATACATACTATTTTATAATGGCTTTGCACTCATAAAACAGCCTCAGATTGCATTCTATTAGTGTTTGAGTAGGTATTCAAACATTTTTTTTGTCTGCGATACAGATTTAATATCATTTACTATAAGTGTCAGGCTTTGATTTTCTTCTTTAAGAAGACAACGAGTTGGGAATTGATTGGCAAACAATATTATGCGTTGAAACTTTTCTGAAGAATAAAATTTTGAGTCTTTGTCTTTAACAAAAGTAAGTTGTGCCTTGCCTCTTTTGAGTTTTAGGTTCTCTATTGCCAAAAGTTTCGCCATTTTTCTTATGCGGACAATATCAAATAAATCCAAAGTTTGTTGTGGTATCTTGCCAAATCTATCTCTTAATTCTTTTGTTAAGCGTTGCAAATCTTCTTCTTCGCCAATAGAGTCCAACTCTTTATATATTTTAAATCTTTCTGTTACATTGGAAATATAGTTATCGGGTATCAATACTTCCATATCTGTTTCAACAAAGCATTCTTTTACAAAATCTTTCTTTTCCTCTTGATAAAGATAAGCATAATCATTTTCCTTCAATTCCTCCATTGCTTCTTGGAGTATTTTATTATAAGTATCGTAACCTATATCTGTTATAAAACCACTTTGCTCTGCTCCTAATATATTACCCGCTCCTCTTATATCAAGATCCCTCATACTAAGAGCAAAGCCCGAGCCTATGGAAGAAAATTCGCTTATGGCTTGCAAACGTTTATAAGCCTGTTCTGTAAGTATATTTTCCGATGGAATTATTAGATAACAATATGCTTTTTTGTTGCTTCGCCCTACCCTACCTCTTAATTGATGCAAATCAGAAAGTCCATAATTTTGAGCATCGTTAATAAGTATGGTATTTACATTAGGTATGTCCAAACCATTTTCTATTATGGTGGTACTTAACAATATATCATATTGCTCGTTTATAAAGTCCATCATAATTTCTTCTAATTCTTTGCCCTCCATTTGTCCATGACCTACAGCTATGCGCGCTTGCGGTACAAGTTTATTGAGAAAGGAACGTATATTTTCCAAACTTTGTATACGATTGTGTACAAAGAATACTTGACCTCCTCTATTTAATTCATTCACAATAGCTCTACGCAAAATATCCTCATCTAAGCCACTCACAATTTGAGTACTTATAGGCTGACGATTTGGAGGAGCAGTATTGATAACAGATAAATCTCTTGCACCCATAAGAGAAAATTGCAAGGTTCTTGGTATAGGAGTTGCGGTAAGGGTAAGGGTATCAACATTAACTTTTAATTGCTTGATTTTTTCCTTAACAGATACTCCAAATTTTTGTTCTTCATCTATTATTAACAGTCCCAAATCTTTAAACTCCACATTCTTAGAAACCATTGCATGAGTTCCTACAAGAATATCTATTCGTCCATCTTTTAAATCTTTAAGTATTTGAGTTTTTTCCTTTGAAGAACGAAATCTATTAAGATAATCTACCCTACAAGGCATATTTTTTAATCGTTCCGAAAAAGTCTTGTAATGTTGAAAAGCAAGTATAGTTGTAGGTACAAGCACCGCCACTTGTTTGGAATCATTAACAGCCTTAAAAGCAGCCCTTATTGCTACTTCTGTTTTGCCAAATCCTACATCACCACACACCAACCTATCCATAGGAAAAGAGAGTTCCATATCTTTTTTTACAGCCCTTACTGCTTTGTATTGGTCTGGTGTATCCTCATAGATAAAGGAGGCTTCTAACTCATTTTGCAAATAAGAATCAGCCGAAAAAGCAAAACCCTTACTTGCTTTTCTCTGAGCATAAAGTTTTATAAGGTCTTTGGCTATATCTTTTACCTTCTTTTTTGTTTTCTCTTTGAGAGTTTGCCAAGCCGAAGAACCCAAACGACTAAGTTTTGGTTCTAAACCATCGCTTGAAGTATAACGAGAAATCTTGTGCAGAGAATGTATAGAGACATAAAGTATATCATTATTTTTATAAATCAAACGTATAGCCTCTTGTTGTTTGCCGTTATTTGTCAGTTTTTCCAAACCAGAAAATTTACCCACACCATAGTCCATATGTACAACATAATCTCCAGGCTTCAAATTTATCAGTTCGTCTATGGTTAGGCTTTCTCTCTTATCCGTATTGTTTTGTATATGATAGCGATTATAACGATTAAAAAGTTGATGGTCGGTAAAATAACTTCTCTTATTTTCATTGTCAATAAAACCAGAAGAAAGACTAAAGTCCAAATACCTAACCTTTAATATCTTATCTCTTTGTTTGTATTCGTTTATTATGTTATCTATACGTTGCTTTTGTTTGTCATCTCTTACAAAAAACATATTATCGTAACCCTGCAAAGACAATTCCTCTAACCTTTCGGTAAAGAGAGAAAAATCTAAGTTAAAAGAAGGTTGCAAAGATGTATAAAGGTCAAAATCCGTACTTTCTTCTTTTTGAAATACAAGCCCACTTTCTATTGTTGAAAACTCCGAAATACTTTCAACAAACTCTTTTCTTATCAAAAAATTTTCTTTCATTGTCTTTGCCTCATATACCTCAGCAATATTTTCTAAGGCTACGGGCAAGTTCTTTGTCCATATTAGAGTGTCTTTATCAAAATAAGAAAATAAAGAAACTTTTTCTTCTGCCTCCTTTTGTTCCAAATTAGGAATAATTAACAAACTCTCCTTCTCCTCTATGGACATTTGAGTCGCTATATCAAAACTTCTTATACTTTCTATTTTTTCTTTGTCCAACTCTATACGATAAGGCAATTGTCTATCAAATGAAAAAACATCAATTATACTTCCTCTCAAAGCATATTGCCCACCTTCTACAACAAAATCAACGTATTCAAAACCATAATCATCCAATTGAGCAACAAGATTTTCTACATCCAACTCTTCTTTCTTACGCAGGAGTATCTGTCTATTATTTAAAGAATTTTTCTTTACAACTTTTTCCTCAATAGATTCTGGATAGGCTACTACAATTAGTTTTTCTCCTTTATTTAAACGATTGAGTACTTTTAATCTAAGTATGGAGTTGTCTATATTTATTTTTTCTTTATTGCCTTGTTTTGTGTATAGGCTTGGGTAGAAAACAACGTGTTTTGTTGTGTAATCTTCTTTTTCATCTTGCAACAATTCTTCCAAATCATTGGTAAGATAAGCAGCCTCTTGCATAGACTCAGCAATCAAAAGATGATTTTTATTTTTTAAAGCACTATCCACACTTGCTACCACAAAAGCGAAAGCAGAGCCAACACAAGAGCGTAAAACTACTTTTGCTTTTGGCTTTTGCAACTCTTTTATAAGTGATTCTGTACTATGATTTGCTAAATAAGTTTTTACAACTTCTTTCATTTCTTTTTTAGAAAAAAACTAATGTATATTAGTCATTATATTAGTCTTGTCGGGTAGAAAAGTAGATATAGCCAAGTATATACCAAAAATAATAATAATGGTACCTACGACTCTATTGATTATGGTTATAACATTATCTGTCAAAAAACGCTTTAATTCGTGAGAGACCTTACACTTTAACAAATCCATTCCTAAATTGGTAACCAAAATAGAAGTCAAAAAAGCAAGTTGTTCTTTAGAACTTGTATAACTATTGGCAACACTTACCGGTATAAGCCAATAAAGCCAAGTACCTATGTTTGCTATATTGAAAAGAAAACCTTTTCCTAAGTATTTGAATTGAAATTTATTGATTGTTTTTATATCTCTTCTTTTGGGAGTTTTGTGTAATCTAGTGGCAGTATATATACCAAAAACTATTATTATCAAACCTCCTATTATGGAAAGAATCTTTCTTGCCTGCTCTGTTTCAAAAAAAGTGGATACTCCATACCATGCAACAAAAACCATCACAACATCACTCAACGAAATACCCACAGCCAAGTAAGAGCCCGAACGAAAGCCTTTGCTAATACTTGTCTGCAATAAAGAAAAAAATGCCGGTCCTATCATAAGCGATAGCGTCAATCCAAACAATATTCCTTGAGTAAAAATGTGAAATAAATTCATTGCTCTACTTGAAAAATTACAAACTGCAAATTTACAATATTTTTCTAAGATAGAAAATCAACTTAGTTCAGTTTTATTTCACTTATCTTTTGTTTTAAAATAGGGTGAATAAAATCGGGAAGTATCTCTTTAAGTGGTGTAAGTACAAAATCTCTTTTGTGTAAAAGCGGATGCGGAATAATCAAATCCTTGCTTTCTATTATCAAATCATCATAAAAAAGAATATCTATATCTATAGTGCGAGATTGATAACCTGCCCAATCTGTTCTTTGTCTGCCCAAAGAATTTTCTATTTGATGTATCTTTTGCAAAACCTCATCACAAGTCAAAGAAGTAAAAAAACAAGCCACAGAATTAATAAAGAGTTTCTCAGAAATAAAACCCCAAGGCTTTGTTTCAAAAAAAGAAGATTTTTTCTGCATATTACCTATTTCTTGCTCTACCATTGTATAGGCTTTCTCTATGTTTTTTTGTCTTTCTCCTATATTTGCTCCAAAGGAAAGTACAAGCAGTTTTTTTTCTTTCATAGTATTGTTTCTATTTTAGGAGTATTTGTTTTATCTGTTTGTTAAATTCTTTGTGTTTGATATAGTTATGTTTTTCTGTAAGATAAATGGCTCTTTTTTGCTGTCCCAAATAAGTAGCAGATAACAAACCTGCTCCACCTATCCAAGAGGTAATATAGTCTTTGAGCAAAAACTCATAAATACCAAAACCCAACACCCCCGCATTGACAACAAAAGCACAAATTCCCTCTGTCCAAAAACCTGCATATATATGTCCTAAGCCCGGCAAAAAGGCAAGATGTTTGGCTTTCCTTGTACTTTTATTTTTTGGAATATGATTGTAAAGACTATCTAATGTATTCTTTTTCTCTTTGTCTAATTCATTAATCTTTTGAAAATATTGTAAAAAACAATTGTGTGCAGCGGAATAGTCATTCAATTCATTATAAATAAGTATCAGCATCAACAAAAGTTCTTTGGAGGGATTTTCCTTTACTTCTAAATTTATATTAACCACAATTTCATTGGCAAAACTAAAATCATCTCCCAAATAAGAGCAAAGTAACATCTCATAATATATGCTGTCTTTTTCTTTTAAATTCAGATTGTACAAAGGTATACGTTGAAGCGTTTTGGCAGAGGAAGTATATTTTTTGTCCAATTTGTAGCAAAGGGCTTTTTTCTTTAAAGCCTGTTTTTGTATCTCTGTGTCATAATTGTTAAAAAATACTCTTTCATATTCCAAGACAGCGTTTGCATAATCTTTTTTTAAAAAATATTCGTCCGCTGTATTGAACACATCCTCTTGACTACAAACCGAAGGTATTCCTAAGAGGAATATGTATATTGTAAAGAATACTAAGATTTTGATTGTTATTAAATTCATTTTCAGAAATTTTTACACTAAAATAAGAACCGTAAATATTACCTACATAAAAAACACTTGCCAAAGAACCAAATAAAAGCGTTTTCCAATTGGAAAAACCGTGTTTTACCCAATTTTCAGCACAAAGTCCAGCAAAACTACCTACAGTTATAAACGAACTTATACCCTCACCTAAGTTACCTGCATAGATTTTACCCGCTCCGGGTATAATAGCCGACAATGTAGCTGCAAAAAATGAAGATTTTGTTTTTCTGCTTTCCAATAAATAATAAATACTGTCCAAAGTTTTTTCCTTATCGGATAAAGAATAAGAATTATAAGAGAAATTTTGTTGATACTTCTTATAAGAAACAAAATCTCTTTTCAATAAATAGTATCCTGCCAACTCAAAACTATATAATTCTTTATAAGCGATTAATCGGTTTTGATTTTTTAAAAGATTATTCTCTGCTCTATTAAATTCGTTTGAGTAAGCCAAGCAAAGCGAGGAAAAAAACAAGGAGGCGGGCTTAAAAAAGGCACTGTCCCCTACTTTATCAAAACTTAAATAAGCCTTATCTAAAATTTTGGAAGAATAGAGAGCCCAGCCTTTCAAAAAATCTATTGTGTCCAACGAACTTAAATCATAATTCATAGAAGAAAAATCTTTTTTTGCCCAAGTTAACGCTTCTTCCTTCATATCATTACCTATCAAATATTTGACAAACTCAAAATCTTCACTTGCAAAGTTTTTGTTTTGAGAATAAACATCTAAACAACAAGCAAAAAAAAGAAAGAATAATATGTATAAATACTTTTTCAACATTATTCTTTGCTTTGTTTTGAGGAATAAATTAAGGTGGTTTCAAAATGTTTTCCACTTTTTATATCAAAATAGGTTGGAGACTTTCCTGCTATGGCTATTCTGTTGCATCGCATAAGTCTATCAGTTGTGCAAATTATCCCTTTGAACAAACCGTATTCTTTTATTAACGCTTTGCTATAAGCAGAGCAAGAAGGCTCAAATGCACAAGAACGAGCAACAACAGCAGACAAACATTTCTGATAAACAAACATAGAAGCAGAAAATACATGATAAATCGGGCTTTTGCTTTTGTTATTTCCAAAACCATAAACAACTTCTCTTTTATCAAAGTGTTTATTTTCAAAATTATGTTCCTTTAATAAAAGAATATCCTCCCTGCTTTGCCCAAACAAATTAACAAGAGAAAAAGCCACAAAAATAAATAAAGCGAAAAAACGTTTTAACATACTTTATTCCAATTTTATTCCCTCTGTTATTGTTGCATTGGCTGGTATTTGAAAGTCAAAATACTTACTTGTTGCCTCTTTATCATACTTAATATTAGTAAATATTTCTCTACGAATAATAGTATCATTTTGTGGTGTTATGCTTATTTCGGTTATATTTTGAGGCAAAAAAAATCTCGGCAAAGCCAAATAATTTTGATAATATATTTTTTTGTTTTCCTTATTTTCTTTATTGTAATAACCGCAATATATAGGTTTATCATCTTGATAAACCATAATTATTTTTGATATTTCTTTGTGTTCTTTCTTGGGCAAATAAGTCTTTACTATACGGGTAGAATCTTTCTCTTGTTTGCTAAGTTCAAATCCTATATCCGACAATCCCAAATCATATCTGTTTTTTGAAGAAAATATGGCAAACACCTCGTTTTTGCTACTTTGAGTAGAGGATAGAGTTGTCCAAGCAGTGTTTTCACTCGGCTGATAGCAAGCAACTTCTCCCAAAGAGTTGGTAATGGTAAATATTTCTTGAGGTGAAACAATATGAGTCACCAACTTACCATTTGATTGATAAAAAACCTCTTTCTTTATGGTAATTACTTTTTTATTTATAAGTTGTTGTATTGTTACTTCGGCTTGTATTCTATTTTGTCCTCTGAGAGTAATAACAAACAGAAACACGAAAGAAAACAAGATTATTTTTTTTATAGTTTTCATTTCGTGTTTCTATTCTTTTTTTTACAAAAGTTTTTTATCTTCTATAACCACATAAAGTAAGAAGAGTTGTTGCAATATTTTCCTATGTTGTTATCAATACCATCAACAATAATGACAATAAAGTCCACCAAAGGAACTATTCCAAAAATACCGCAACAAGTAATACCATAGTACAACCACATCAAATCTGAACTTCCTAAATACATTCTGTGAATACCTATACCTCCAAGGAAGAAATCCAACAGAGCAGCAACACCCCAATTCTTACCACCAGCACCTGCCATTGTTGCTATTTCAGAATTTAGGTTAAGATTCATATCTAACCCATTAAGAGCTGACAGATCCACATTGTCAAGGCTCAGAGTTGTTGCTTGGTTAAAGGCATTGTCTATTGCATTGTTGTCCAATTCGTATTTATCAGCAAAAGACAAACCAACCATACCAAACAAGGCGAACATACAAACTAATAACTTTTTCATACTTTATTACTTTTTATTTTTGCAGGTACTTAATACAACAAACCTATAAGGAACAACCTGCTTTACTCCTTAATAGATTACTTATCTGCAAAGGTAGTAAAATTTATTTAGGTTGTATATTTTTAAGAATGTTTTTTAACTTTTTTGAATATGGGCAAATCTTTAAGTGTTATCAAAATCACTGCTATTAGAATCAAAAAAATACCCGTCAATAATCTTGCCGTCAATACTCCATTAAAAACAACTACACTAATAACCACTGCTGTAGCAGGCTCCAAAGCACCCATAATAGCCGTAGGTACAGAGCCTATTTTGGGTATTGCGATATTAAGGAAGGTCATGGCTATTATTGTAGGTACTATTCCAAGAAAAACAAACCAAGATAAAGAGTATAGACTATCAATAGGAATAATATGATTCTTTTCGTTAAACAATGAAAAAACAAAAATACACACTCCGGCAATAGCCATAACATAGAAAGTCATCTTAAAAGGATTCATTTCTATTTTTGCCCTATTTACCAAAACTATATAAACCGAGTAAGTCAAAGAAGAAATCAACACAAGTATAATACCTATAGAGGAAAGCCTTACACCTCCATCCCCCTTATACAAAAGACATATGCCAAAAATACTTATAGCGATGGACAACACACTTACCCATGACATCTTTTCTTTGAAACACATAACCATTATTATAGCCACAAAAATAGGGTATGTAAACAAAATTGTAGAAGCTATACCAGAGTCCATATAGTTAAAAGAAGAATACAAAGTTAAAGCCGAAGCAGCAAAGATAACTCCCAAAGAAGAAAGTACTTTAAATTCAAATTTTGATACTTTAAAATTTTCTCTTTGTGCGAGCAATATTATGCCTAATATTAGTACTGCAAAAACAAATCTAAAAAATATTACACTTGTTGCATTATACCCCTTTTCATAGAGAAACAATGCTCCCAAAGGATTGGTTCCATAAGCAACTGCGGCTATCACTCCCGATAGATAGCCTTTTAGTTTATTATTCATATAAGAAAGTTTAATAAAGTTGAGTTTTAATTTAGGATTACCTTATTGCCTTTGGGGTAAGTAACCGTATAGGAAAAAGTTATTTTCTTTTCTCCTTTTGGTTCTATTTCTATATTCCAATTGACAATACCGCTATTTGCTTCAATTTCTCCATTATCCAAAACAATATCGGAAATTTTTATTTCACTATTTGCCGAGATAGGAATCTGGTCTTTTATAGATAATTTTAGAGATTCGTTTTTAGTATTCTTAACGGTGAGTGTTATTTGTACCTTTTCTACAACGTCTTTTGACAAAAAACCTTTTTCTGTTGGCGAACTCTTGCGAAGTTTTCTTGTAATCTTTACATCTTTGTCCTCCCCTACAGAAAATCTCATAGTATCTCCCACCTCATCTGTGTTTATGTAGGTATTAGCAATAAATTTGTCGTTAAGATATATATTACAATAGGTATTCAACACCCCCAAATCCTCCCACTCTGGAAGCAAAGCAGTATAATAAACCTTTTCGCTGTTTTTTGGAGTAGAAAAACGAGAAAAATCAACCTTTGTCGTTTCATTATACAAAGGTATTGTTATAGATTCGTTGGTTGCTATATTTTGCTTGGTATTAAGGGTATATTCTCTATTTAAAGTTAAATTTTGCATATAACTTTGAGAATACTCAACACCATCTAAATATAGCGATTCAACTTCCTGCTCTGTTTTGCTACTCGTTGCAACAGCTGTATTTAATCTCATTGTACTCCCCTTGGCTTTTGGTTTAGTATACGCATAGTCCAAATAGTGGGGAAGTAAATTTTCATTATAAGCCACATATTCACCCTCGGAGGTAGAAAAAACCATTTCACAATCTTTCCAATTTTCTCCTGTATTTTGTGTAACAGTGTTTTTTAGATAAAAGATAGCAGTATTTTTATTCTCGTCAAACATAACATCATAACTATATGTGCTTGAAACTGCGTGAGTGAAATAAGTATATTTTAAGGTTTCGTTTGTCAAATCTTTGTTTGAGTAAATAGTAACTAAAATGGATTTATCTTGCGTCAAAATCTTTTTTCCGCCCACATATTTTTTTATCAAAATCTCTATATCTTTTAGAATATTATTCTTTTGATATTTAAGCTCTGTTTGTTTTTCTGTTGTTTGAGAAATTAGTTTGTTTATATTTTTCATTTCCTCCCTTTGAAAAACAAATTGATTTTTAATAGTTTCTATTGTATCTATTTCCGATGGCGTTTTGGTGGCTTTTAGATTACTTAAAGCTGTTTTTTGTGCATACAAGGTTTTTAACAAGGCCTCACAATCTATTATTTGAGCCTCTGTATTATCAAAGTTGTCTTTTAATAGAATGTATTGTTGATAAATGTTTTGAGGCAAAACTTTTTTGGCTGCTTGTTTTTGAGGCAAAGTTTGTGCTTGCGTATTTACTGAGGTAACAAACCAATCATTTGACGAAGCAAAATGCACGTCCTCCTCTACTCCATAGTAAGCATTGTTGGTAATAATAAACTTGTTTTCTCCTTTTTTTAAATTTACTTTTACACTTTTCTCCACCAAAGCCTTTTGCGGATATATGGTTACTTTATCCAAGTTGCTCTTTATCTCAGTTTGTCCACAAAGAGAAACCATCCATAACAACAAACTACTAAATAAAATTAGTTTTTTCATAATTACATAATTTATTTATATCGTTGCAAAATTAGTTTTTTTTTGAAATATAAGGAATAAATAAAAAGTTTTAATAGATAAACCACAAACTAATAAAACATCCAACTAAGCCATAGTCTTTTTTTAATAGGCTGTGCCCTATAAAACAGGCTGTACCTGTGCTAACTTATAACATCCTATTGATATTTTAACAAAAAAATGTGATAAAATATATTATTACAAAATAATGCAATGTTGAAAAATAAATTATTTTTGCAACGTATTACAGAGTAAAAACACATTAAAAATATATACTAAAATGGGAAAGAGAATAACGAACAAAGTAACTTGGGTAGGTAAAGTAGACTGGGAACTTACCACCTTTCACGGAGAGGAACTTTCTACACACAGAGGCTCTTCTTATAATTCATATCTAATTAGGGACAAAAAAACTGCCTTAATAGATACTTCATGGTTGCCATACGACAAAGAATTTGTCAATAATCTTAAACAGGAAATAGACCTAAAACAAATTGATTACATAATAATGAATCACAATGAAATAGACCACTCCGGTGCGTTGGAAGAGTTGTTAAGGGAAATACCCGAAACCCCTATTTACTGCACAGCAAAGGGTGAGTCTATCATAAGGGGGCATTATCATAAGGACTGGAATTTTGTTAAGGTAAAAACAGGTGATACTCTATCGCTTGGAGAGTCTACACTTACATTTATAGAGGCAACTATGTTACACTGGCCTGATACTATGTTTACTTATATGTCAGGCGAGAATATATTGTTTTCAAATGATGGTTTTGGTCAACACTATGCAAGCGAATCTCTTTTCAATACAGAGGAAGATATGGACGCTGTTTATTATGAGGCACAAAAATATTATTGCAACATACTAAATCCTTTTTCTCCTTTGGTATTAAAGAAAATAAAAGAGATACTTGCTCTTAACTTGCCTTTGGATATTATTTGCCCATCACATGGAATAATATGGAAAGAAAATCCTGCTCAAATAGTAGAAAAGTATCTTCAATGGGCTGACGCTTATCAAGAAGACCAAATAACAATTGTTTATGATACCATGTGGCAAAGTACTCGTTTGATGGCACAGGCTATTGCAGAAGGAATACAACAGGCTTCACCTAAAACAAGGGTAAAACTTTGTAACGCGGGCAAGGAAGACAAAAACGATATCCTTACCGAAATATTCCATTCAAAAGCCTTTCTTATTGGCTCACCAACAATCAACAATGGCTTTTCTTTTGCCATTGCAGGTATGTTGGAAATGATAAAGGGGCTAAAGTTTAAGAAAAAGAAAGCCGCTTGCTTTGGTTCTTATGGTTGGAGCGGAGATGCTGTAAAACAAATGACAGAACATTTGCAAAAAGCAGGAATAGAAATAATAAACGATGGAATAAGAACTCTTTGGGTGCCAGATAATACAGCCTTAGACCAATGCAGAAAATACGGCGAAGATTTTGCAAAAAATCTATAAAAGCAAATTTTTAATATTTTATTACTATGTGGCTGATTTTCTCAAAAAAAAATTAGCCTTTTTTTATTTTAACGCTAACTCGATGTAAGAAAGAATAAAAAAGTAACGGCTTTGCCCTTATCTCAACCTAGTTATAACCCATGCTAACTTATCATAACCTATCCACCCCTCAAAAAAAAATTTTTCGGGAAATCGCGTAAATACCTATTTAAAAGCAAAAAATAAGGGTGCTACTACTGATTATCAATCACTTAACCTTTTTTGAAGGGTCAAAATTGGGCATTTTTCTTGAAAATCAGCGTTTTCGAGAGGTTTTTTGAAGAAAAAATTTTTCAAAACGGGATTTTACA
>CAZVEO010000067.1:0-14081 GCA_964626385.1 uncultured Bacteroidaceae bacterium | reverse complement strand
CAAACGCGTGCACACTTTTTTTTTGTAACTTATTGATAATCAGTAAACCGATTTTGTTAAAATTAGTTGTATTTTATGCCGTCTTTAGTTCGCTAATTTTTGATTATCTTTGCAAAAAAAATAACGAATCTATTTTGTAAAGAAAAACAGAATAATTCACTTTAAGAGTATAACAAATTAAATGAGGAATAACGATGGTTGAGTGTGGTCGCATATATAATGAAGATTGTTTATTGACGATGCAAAAAATGGATGATGAGAGCGTAGATATGGTTATTACCTCTCCTCCATACGACAATATAAGAAATTATAATGGATATAGTTTTGATTTTGAGAATATTGCCAAAGAGTTGTTTCGTGTTATCAAAAAAGGAGGTGTTGTTATTTGGGTTGTGGCAGATGCTACTATTAACGGCAGCGAAACTGGGACAAGTTTTCGTCAAGCCTTAAAATTTATGGATATAGGTTTTAAACTACACGACACAATGATTTACTATAAAAACAACCCTATGCCACAAACGGGTAATCGTTATCATCAAAAGTTTGAATATATGTTTTGTTTGTCCAAAGGTAGTCCAAAAATTTTTAACCCTATAAAAGAAAAAACAAAATACAGAGGGCTTGCTAATATGAAAAACAGAGGAAAAGATGGGCTATTAAATTATGAAAAAGTGCAAAGAACAGAGGAAAAAAAAGGTGGGTAATGTGTTTGCCTATTCTATTGGAGGTGGTATTTCTACAAAAGATGAGATTGCTTTTAAGCACCCAGCAATATTTCCAGAAAAGTTGGTATATGACCAACTTATAACATGGACAAACGAATATGATTTGGTATATGACCCATTTATGGGCAGTGGCACAACGGCAAAGATAGCCGAGATATTGCATAGGAAATGGATGGGCTCGGAAATTTCAAAAGAATATACTGAAATCGTCAAAGAAAGATTATCCATGTACAAACAAAATGATTTGTTTATTGGTTAATGTGTTATTAGAATTGTTTAAGAAATAATAAAAAAAATATATAATATGCAAAATATTCGCAACGTAGCAATAATCGCTCATGTTGATCATGGAAAAACAACATTGGTAGATAGAATGCTTTATCAAGCAAAACTTTTTAGAGATAATCAAGAAAAAAAAGAACTTATTCTTGATAGCAATGATTTGGAAAGAGAAAGAGGTATAACAATACTTTCCAAAAATGTTTCCATTCGTTACAAGGATTATAAAATAAATATTATTGACACACCGGGACACAGCGATTTTGGAGGAGAGGTGGAGCGTGTGCTTAATATGGCAGATGGAGTGCTTTTGGTAGTGGATGCTTTTGAGGGACCTATGCCTCAAACACGTTTTGTTTTGCAAAAAGCTATAGAGTTAAATCTTAAACCTATAGTTGTAATAAACAAAGTAGATAAACCAAATTGCGACCCTATTGGCACTATGGAAAAGGTTTTTGACCTTATGTGTGTTTTGGGTGCAAGCGAAGAACAATTGGATTTTCCTACTGTTTATGGCTCTTCCAAACAAGGTTGGATGAGTGAGGACTATACCAAGCCGACTTCTGATGTAGCTTATCTTTTGGACACTATAATCAAATATATTCCAGCCTACCAAGAAAAAGAGGGTAATACTCAAATGATGATTTCTTCTTTGGATTACTCCTCATACGTGGGAAGAATAGCTGTTGGACGTTTGCACAGAGGTAGTTTGCAAGCTGGACAAGAGGTTATGCTTTGCAAAGCAAACGGAGAAAAAAGTATTAGCAAGGTCAAAGAGTTATATGTTTTTGAGGGGTTGGCTAAGGAAAAAGTAAAAACACCAATACAAGCTGGAGAAATAGTTGCTCTTTTAGGTATAGACAATTTTGATATAGGAGATACTATTTGCGATAAAGAAACCCCGGAGCCTTTACCACCAATTAAAGTGGATGAGCCTACTTTGAGTATGTTGTTTACTATAAACAACTCTCCTTTCTTTGGAAGAGAGGGTAAATTTGTTACTTCAAGGCATTTGAGAGAAAGGTTACACGCAGAGTTAGAAAAGAATTTGGCTCTTAGAGTGGAGGACACAGACTCTCCTGATACTATGATGGTATATGGTAGAGGTATTTTACATTTGAGTATTCTTATAGAAACAATGAGAAGAGAGGGGTATGAGTTGCAAGTAGGTCAACCAAAAGTTATTATAAAAGAAATAGATGGTAAGAAATGTGAACCTATAGAGCAGCTTATAATAGTAGCACCTGAACAATATAGTGGTAAAATAATAGAACAAGTAACTTCTCGTAAAGGAGAACTTCTGAGTATGGAGCCACAAGGAGATAGACAACATATAGAGTTTGCTATTCCTTCTCGTGGAATAATAGGACTTTCTAACGCAATTCTAACTATTTCGGAAGGGGAGGCTATTATGGCACATCAACTCAAAGGTTTTGAACAATGGAAAGGAGAAATGCCTTCCAAGAGAATGGGTGCCTTGATAGCCAAAGAAACGGGACAAGTTATAGAATATTCTCTTAACAAACTGCAAGATAGAGGCAAGTTCTTTGTAGAGCCGGGAGACGAAATATATACTGGAATGGTAGTAGGAGAAGGATTGCGACCAGATGATATTGTGGTAAATCTTGTTATCACAAAAAAACTAACCAATATGCGTGCAGCGGGAAGTGATGAGAAAAACAATATTGCTCCGGCTATAAAGTTCTCTTTGGAAGAGGCTATGGAATATATTAAGGATGATGAATATTTGGAAATCACTCCTTTGCACCTAAGAATACGCAAAATAATACTTGATGAGGTACAGAGAAAAAGAGCCAATCAAGCAAAGCAATCTCTAAATGAATAACTTTTGCTAAAAAAAGAAGCAAAATAAAATAAGATGAGTTTTGTCAGCAAGATAAACAGAAAATTGATAGCTTATCTTTTGGGTTTGCAGATAATGGTTTTGGCTATTATGTGCTTGTTGCCCTTTGGTTTTGCAGTATTTTACAATGAAAATTTGCAAATAAAAAGTTTTGCTATTTGCTTTTTTGTTTATCTCTTTGTGGCTATTTTTCTTTTATTTATAAACAAAGATTTTCATTTGCCCGTTTCCAAAAAAGACGGGCAAGTGGCCATTGGCTTGTTATGGCTTTTAATTCCTTTGTTTGGAAGTTTGCCTTATATTCTATTAACAAAAGGTTTTTCTCTTAATGAGGCTATTTTTGAAAGTTTTTCAGGTTTTACCACCACAGGCTCTACCATAATAACCGACCTTTCCTCTATACCCAAAAGTTTATTGGTCTATAGGTCAATGACTCAGTGGGTAGGAGGTTTGGGCTTTGCGGTTGTTGTTATTCTTACCCTGAAAGGCAGGGCAGGACTTATGATGAATATTTTTAATGCTGAGTTTTCCTCTGTCTATAAAAATAGAATGTACCCCCATCTTAGCGATGTGGCTCTTAGAATACTTTTGGTTTATTCAGCTTTGACTTTGATTTGTTTTTTGCTTCTTAATATGGGAAGTATGAATGTTTTTCAATCTTTGTGTCATTCTTTTTCTACCATAGCAACGGGAGGTTTTTCTACAGAAAACAATAATATAGGTGCTTTTGCAGATAATTATACCATTGCTGTTATTACCTTAATGATGTTTCTTTCAGGAGTTAGTTATTTCGTTTTTATTAGGTTGTTTCGTTTTGATTTCAAGGTGTTGAAAGATAATCAATTTCTTACCTACTTTTTTTATACGTTGATAGTGGCTTGTGTGTTTGTTGTTTATGCTTTTTACAAAGGAGATACTCATTTGATAGAAAACATAAGAAATGCACTCTTTTATGTTGTTTCTATTCTCTCAACCACAGGTTATGATATAAATAGTTACGGCAATCATATGTTTATCTCAACAATACTTGTTTTTCTTATGTTTATAGGAGGATGTTCGGCTTCCTCAGCCTCAGGGCTTAAGGTTATTAGAGTTATCCAATTGGTACGTTATGCCAAAGTTTCCATGAATAAAATTTTTCATCCTCATGCTCTTATGCCTGTCAAATATAATGGTAAAACAGTATCAGATGAGGAAATGAAAAATACTCTTTCTTTTTTCTTTCTCTATGTGGTTATTTTTGTGGCAGGAGTTTTTCTTTTGTCTTGTTTTGGTAATACTTTCAATATATCAATTACTCTTTCCATAGCAAACCTTGGCAATATAGGTCCCGTTGTAGGAGGTTATTTAAAAGATTTTTCATACGCTTATTTAAATATTCCTTCGCAAGTAGTTTTGATTTTATTGATGATTATGGGACGTTTGGAAATATTTGCTTTCTTTGCGCTTTTATCAAAATCTCTTTGGAAAAGAAATTAATATAACAATGGCAGATAATAGAAAAAGAAATATAGAAATGTTTTTAAGTGCTTTCCATATTGTTAGCATTTTGCTTGTTATGGAGGGTGTTTTTATGCTTTTCTCTACAATTCCTTCTATTTACGAATTGTTTTCCAATACTAACGAATTTGTTATTCATAATGAGACAGAAGCAATAAAGATATTGTGTCTTTGTGCCTCCATAACCATTGTTTGTGGTTTGCTCTTGTACTTACCCATAAGAAAAAAAAATATCAATGTAGATAAGCGTTCAGGTTTCCTTGTCGTTACTTTGGTTTGGGTGGTTTTTTCTTTGTTTGGTTGTTTGCCGTATATATTTGGAGGGTATATAGATAATTTTACTGATGCCTATTTTGAAACCATGTCAGGCTTTACCACCACAGGCGCCTCTATAATGTTGGACGTGGAGGTTTTACCATATAGCATAAGTCTGTGGCGAATACTTACTGAATGGATAGGAGGTATTGGCATTATTGTTATTTTGCTTTCTATTGTACCTATGGTTAGTGGAGGAGGAGGTATGGCTCTTTATTCTGCCGAGGTGGCAGGACCTGTTAAAAATAAACTTTCTCCTCATATAAGAGAAACTTCACACATATTATTAAGTGTTTATTTTTGCCTTACAATAATATATATCTTTTCCTATCATTTTGGCGGTATGTGTTGGTTTGATGCCATTTGTTACGGACTTACAACAGCAGCAACGGGAGGTTTGGCAACTCACAATGCCTCTGCTATGGATTTTGCTCCGCACTTGCAGTACATGATGATTTTTTTTATGACACTTTCTGGTACTAATCTATTGTATCTGTATTTTATAGTAAAACGCAAATTCAAAGAAATAAAAAAAAGCGAAGAGTTTAAGACATATATTATTACCATATTAGTTGCTACACTCATAATTTTTTGCCTTACATTTTCAACAAATAAAGATTTTGAACAAACATTTAGGGAGGCTTTGTTTGAAGTGGTTGCAAGTATAACCTCTACAGGTTTGGTTATTTGTGATTATACTCAATGGCAAACAGGTGCAATGGTTGTGCTTTTCATTCTTATGTTTTCAGGTGCAATGAGTGGAAGTACTACGGGCGGTTTTAAAATGGTTAGGACGCTTATTCTTTTCAAAACAGTTAGGACAAATATAAAAATGAGCCTTCATTCCAATGCTTTTGTCCCCGTTACTTTAGATAAAAAGCCGGTTGCTGACGAAACTTTGTTCAATATTTTTGCTATGTTTATTCTTTATATTTTGACAGGTTGTGTTGGTTTGTTTGTTTTGGTGTTTGCAGGAGTGGATTTTGGGCAAGCAGGAGTAAGTGTTATTAGTGCTTTGAGCAATATGGGACCTGCCTATGGTCAGAGTGCAACGGGTAACTTTGCTCATTTTCCACCTTTAGCCAAATGGACAATGAGTGTTCTAATGTGTGTAGGTCGTTTGGAATTGGTTACTGTTTTTTCTTTATTTACAAAATCGTTTTGGAAAAGATAATTATAACTTATAAAAATATTAACTTTGCGTAAATAATATTGTTATGATAGATTTTTTTGAAAAAGATAGTTTTTTGTCAGGCTTCTTGTTAGCCTTGTTGCTCAATGTAGTAGGTATTGGAATAATATATTTGGCATTGTATCTTATAAATTTGGACATACTTTTAAATCTTAAATTATTTATCTTTTCTGTTGTACCTTCTATTTTTTTGCTTCGTTATCAAATAAGACAAGGAAAAATCAAAGCCTTTAAAGGTTGTGTTTTTCTATTGATAGTTTTTTTGCTTGTTATTTTTATTAGTTTTCTTAAAATGAATATTTTTGACAACCCTTTTAGCCAAAAAATCCAATTCTAAATAGTATAAGATTATTCTGTATATTGCAAAGTTGTAGTTATATATGTCTCTATGATATAGTTATTGTACTATCATAAATTTTGCCAATTCACAACAACATTTTTATATACTCATAAATGAGTATTTTACTGTGAAACAGTTGTTTTTGTCTTGCGATATAGAAAAAAAATTATACCTTTGCAAAATCAAGTTAATTATAAACTAAAAAACTTAAAAGACAATGAAAACAATTAGTAAAAAAATCTTGTTATTATTTTGCCTTATGGCAATAGGAATTTCTGCTTATGCACATAAAGATGGTGACGAATGGCCTGTATTTCAAGTAAACAGGTCGGGTGGTAAGTTAGTAACTGTACATAGAGGTTTTTTAGGACTTTTCCATGAACAATATGTTGGATATGAGAATGTAAGGTACTCAAATAAGGATGGAGTACTGAGAGTGAATTGTGAAAGCCCAGGAATGCAACGTTGTCGTGTCGTATTTCCAGATGGAAGAAAGGTTACTTTCGGTATTAAAGAAAATACATTCTTTATGGATGAGTTTGAGGAGTTATTTGATAGAATGCTTATTTCTATGGAGGATGCTATTGCAATAGGAGAAATAAATGGAATTTCTACAAGAAAAGCAAGTGCAGTTTCTATAGAAGGCAAAAGAGTTAATTTAGTATTCAAATTAACTTGGAATTTAGACAAAGAAGGAAGTGGTGTTTGTTATATGACAGTAAAAGAATTTAAAATATGAAATTTTTAATATATTTAGTTTTCTTTTCAATATTGACTCCTTTACTTCTTGCACAACACACAACGAAGGAATATTTAGAAGCAGATACAACCATAGTTTTTAATGATATTACTGAATTCACCGCTTCAGGAAGGGAAAAATATACCTACATAAGCTATGATAATAAGGGTAGATTTGATATTGTCAGTTTGTCCAATAGTCAAATAAAAAGTAGAGATATAGAAATTTATCATTATGACATAAAAACAAAGGAAATAAAGAGTACTCTATTATCTTATCCTAAGAGTGTATTTAAGGATGAATACTATTTTAAAGGAATACATTCTATGGGAGATACAGTAATTCTTTATATGTCAGCATGGATTAACAGAAATCATTATAATGAGAAATTGCTATTATTTGATTTGAAAGAAAAAGCCCTAAAAAATGAGTTTACTTATAGTAAAGATGAAATAAGGAGTATAAATGATATTTTGACATTGTCGGATAATAAGATATTGATATGTTCGGGATATTTAGCACAACAAAAGTTGGAATCAAAATTCTTAAAATTATCTATATTAAATCTTTCCAATGGACGTATAGAAAAACAAATAAACAAATCTTTACCTTATGCAGGTTTGTCTTATATCAGTAAGAACTTGCAGGTTGCTATAACGGATAATTCAATATTATTTACAGAATTAGGAAATTACAAAATCTATGAGTATGATTTTAATTTGAGGCAGATTAATACTATTAAAGGACATGGTGAGTGGAAAACATTTCCTAAAAAGGTAATGAAAAATGTTTTGTCTAAGTATAGGCAACCTATTGAAAGAATCTATAAACTGTCAGAATATTGGCAAGACTATAATAGAATATTTAGGATTTATGCTGAAGGTAACTTCTTATATGTTTTTTATAATAAACCCCAACAATTCTATGGCACATTAGATGTTTGGAAAAAAGAAAATGAAAAATGGCAACTAATAAAAGACAATATTGAAGATTATATAGGAGATTGGGGAGATATAAAAGGAGTGAGAAGTATTATAAATCACACATCACCATTTTTGCTGTTTAAGGATAAAAAAATCTTTTCTTTTGGTTTTGGTCTTCCATTACAATTGGAACAAGTCAAGACTATGACAAATGAAGAAATAAAGACTTATATGGAAGAATATTTATTAGAAAATGATAATGTATTATTGTTAGATGTTTTTAAAAGTAAACTGCAATGAAATTCCTAATTAATATTTTATTTATCGTAGTATCTTTTATTTCTATAAGTCAAAATATATATTTTGACTTAAAAAAAGACTCTGTAGTATTAGATACAACAAAAACAAATATAATTGTATGTTTTTCTACTAATAGTTGTCATGACTGCTATATTACTTTAGAAAAATTTTTCTATTACTCTGATGCCTACGCCAATAAAGATATCAATATTAGTACATTGACTTTTATGGACAACTCTTCTTTAAATAATATCTCAATGAGAAAAGTATTTTATAATAATTCAAAGTATTATTTCCCTGCTATAAAACAGAGGTTGTTTACTATAAAACAAGAAGGGAGGTGTATACTTTTTAATAAAGAATTAGATGATAGGCTATTTCCCATAGTGTGTGTTTGGAAAGGAGATAATAAAAGATTTTTTACTTATAAAGATTTTATCATGTATTATTCATCAAATAATTATTAAATATTTATGAAAAAGTTGATTTGTTTGCTTTCAGTTTTTATATCAATAACAACTTGTTTATATGCAGATATACCTCCATTTGAATTAGATGTATCAAAAGAAGGTGGTGAGTTAGTAATAGTAAAGGGAGGTTTTCTTGGGTTGGAAACAATAAACAAGTACTATGGCTTTGATATAGTAGACCAATATTGGGGAGTAAATAGAAGCGGAGGTAGAGTTTGTTATGTAAGATGTATTGGTAAGGGTGTAACAAGGTGTGAAGCCTTTATAGATGGACAATTTATTTCGCTTATTTTGTCTAAAATTAGCATTGTTATAGATAAAGATGTATTCAATGACATTCTTAATGAATTGGTTGCTTTTTCCGATGATGCTGTTAGTGAGGAAAATTTGTCTTTTAGTAAAACAAAGAAAATATCAGTGGCAACCAAAGACGGAAAAAGAAAAATTTTAGTTTTTAATGCGAATTATGTTTTTTCCTCTGTGGATAAAGGAAATATTAAAATAACTTTGAATATTTTGGATATATAGATTTAATTTTTACTTTCTTATAAAATAACAATAACGCTAATACGTTAAAACATAAAAAGTAAAGTTTGATGTTACTATGAAGTATTACGTTATAGCAGGAGAGGTGTCGGGTGATAAGCATACGGCATTGGTTATTAGAAATATAAAAAAGCAAGATACTGAGGCTGAGTTTAGAGGTTTTGGCGGAGATGATATGCAAGCGGAGGGTACAACTCTTGTGCGTCATATCAAAGATTTGGCTTATATGGGTTTTGTTGAGGTTGCTATGCATTTGAAAACAGTACTCGGCAATCTTTCTTTTTGCAAGCAAGACATACTTTCCTATAAGCCTGATGCTATAATTCTTACAGATTATCCCGGTTTTAATCTTAGAATAGCCAAATTTGCGCATAAGCATGGTATAAAAGTTTTTTACTATGTTTCCCCTCAGGTTTGGGCTTGGAAAAAAAATAGAGTAAAAACTATTGGTAAAGTAATAGACAAACTTTTTGTAATATTGCCTTTTGAAAAAGATTTTTACAAACAACACAATATAGAGGTAGAGTACTATGGCAATCCCCTATTGGATGAAATTACTGAGTTTAAACAAAAACAAGAAAACAAAAATATATTTATAGAAAAGTATTCTTTAAATAATAAGCCTGTGGTTGCTATTCTTCCGGGTAGTAGAGTACAAGAAATAAAAAAAATGTTACCCGAGCAAATCAAAGTTTTTGACAAATACAAAGACAGATTTAATTTTGTCATAGCGGGAGTAAATACTTTTAAAGAATCTTTTTATAGAGATATTTTGCAAGGAAGAGATATTAAAATTGTTTTCAAAGAAACCTACAACTTACTTAATGTTTCTTCTTTTGCAATAGTATGCTCAGGTACGGCAACTTTAGAAACAGCTCTTTTTAATGTGCCTCAAATGGTATGCTATAAAGCTAATCTTTTATCCTATTTTGTTGCTACCCATATAGTTAAAATAAAACATATTTCTTTGGTAAACATAATTATGAAAAAAGAGGTTATCAAAGAACTTTTGCAGAAAAATTGTACTGAAGAATATCTTTTGCAAGAATTTGAAAAATTGCTTTATGATACCTCCTATACTGATAAAATAAAACAAGACTATCAAACTTTGCACGACCTTTTAGGTTCCTCGGGTACATCAGATAAAATAGCAACCTATATAGTCAAACACACAACACTTTATTAAAAAAAACATTGTTTGTGGTTTTTCTTTATTGACTGCCTTTACGGTCGTCAAAATTCTCTAACTGTTGTTTTTGTATCTGCTTATTTTGATAGAATTTGCCAAACTTCCAAGACACACCTATATTAAAATTTGGAGGAGTCGCTCTTGACCAACTTTTTGACAGCATATTTGCGTATTTGCTTTCGTTATAAGATTTGTGAAACAAAGACCAATTACACCCCAAGTTAAAATTTAGTTTATCATTCAAAAAACTTCTTCCTATATTTGCGCCAAACCATTGGAAACCATTAGATTTACTAATAGTATTTAAAGAGGAAGAAACATAAAACCAGTATGCAGATATTCGCCATTTTTTCAACAAATTATAAAAAACATTTGCAGAAAGATTGTGCGACCAATTCTCTCTATCAACTTCTTCCATAGGCAAAGAGGCTTCAACATGAGAATATGAAATTCCATAATTTACACTGAAATAACAATTTTGTATAATATCCTTATTAAAATTCAAATTAAAAGAAACATTCTCTGAATGTCCTGCATTTATAGGATAACTTATCACGGCTAAATCATTGTGTTCAAAATTATAAGAATCATCTATAGGAGTGGTTATATGATTAATTTCGTCCTTTGAGTAATAATAAGAAATAGAACTAAAGAGCATATATTTAAAAGAATGCGAAAGAGAGAAGTGGTGAGAGCCCTCAGGATTAAGGCTTGGGTTTCCTGTAGAAAAAGAATAATCGCTACTACGAGAAATAAAAGGATTTAAACTCTCTGACCAAGGTCGCCATATTCTATAAGAGTAATCAAAATAAAGTTCATTATCTTCTTTGAATTTGTAAGACAATCTGATATTGGGAAAAACATTGAAATAATTTTGTTTTATAGTGGTGTCCAAGGACTGTTGTTTGCCACTTGTATTGGTTTGTTCCAATCTTAAACCCAAACGAAGAGAAAGTTTGTTTTCAAAAAATTTACTTGTAAAACTTGCATACAACGAGTTAATATTTTCAAAGTATTTAAAATTATTGCTTTCCATCTCATTGTTGATATATATTCCATTGGACAGCACCTTTGAATTATAATCCCTATTAATAAATGAAAACTTTGTTTTAGCTCCGGCTTCAAATCGCATTTGCTTATTAATAGGTTTAAAATAATCTATTCTCCAAGACAAATCTTTGCTATCGTTTAGTGTTTCTCGCTTGTATCCTTGCGAACGATAAAGAGAGTCAAAACTATATAAATAATAATCCACTTGATTGTTGTTGTCATTGTTGGAGGAATTCATTGAAAAGTCCAAATCGGAGGAAATTTTGCTGTCAGAACTATCCAATTTTTTTACATAAGAAATACCCACAGACAACCAATTAGAATTAGAACCTCCTATGTTTTTACTATTATAAGAAGAGTCGGCAATATAATAATTTGGGTTGTGAGACATAAGCATAGGAGAGTTACGTGAGGCTTGAGGGCTTTTGTGTTTGCCATAATTCGAATAAAATGCAAGTGTGGAGGTGGTGTCTAAAGAATAAGAAGCAGAAAAATTAAAACTATTTCCTATGTTTTTGCTCCCATACTTTTCGCTTATACTTCTAAAAAGAGTGGTATCCTCATTAGCCCAAAGATATCTAAGTGAAGAATCTGCCTTTGCAGGATTGCCATGCCAATGTTCGTTAAAAGAATAACCACCAGAAATTATCCACTTATCATCTACATAATTTAATCTTGCCGAAGGCGAAAAACCATAATTAACATTGTCTTGCCTACTGCTGTGTATTCCGATAGAACCGTTTATTCCATAGTTTTGGTTCTTTTTTAGTTTAATATTTATTATTCCTGCTGTACCATCTGCATCATACTTTACTCCCGGATTTTTTAGAATTTCATATCCATCTATCATCTCTGGAGTCATTGATTTAAGCATATCTTTTATGGCATCCCAACCAAGTTTTAAATCTCTTCCATTGTACTGAAAAGCCACTCCGCTCTTACCATTGAGTTTTATGTTTTCATCGTTGTCTATTACTACACCCGGCACCAATCTTAACAAATCAAAAGCATTACTGACCATATTTGCCATTCCTTCGTCTATGTTAACGGTCATTTTATCGTCATCTATTTCTATACGTTTGCGTTGTGCTGTTACAGTTATGGTTGCCAATTCTCCATCGATTTCCAAATACAATTCTCCTAACTCTATTTTTTTACCATTATCAAACATAGAGGCAGGTATTTCTTTCCTATAAGTTTTAAAACCAATATACTGTACTTCCAAAATCAAATCACGTTTTCTTATATTTTTAAATTCAAAATTTCCTGCTGTATCTGAGGCTACTCCTTTAAATATACCTATTGTATCGGTTTTGTATCTCAAAATACAGTTGGCAAACATAAGAGGCTCTTGTCTTTCTTTATCTATAACCTTTCCCTTTATGGTAGCCCTTTGAGCCAAACTTGTTAAGCAAAAAAACAATAATAAAGTTATTAATATATTGTGTTTCATCTTATATTATAAACTAATTCTATTGCAAAGGTATAACAAAGAATAAAAATAAAATAATTTAAAATAAATTAAAAAAGTTGTACCTTTGCATTCTCAAAACATAATAAATAACATTAATAAACAAAAAATACTATGACACAACAAAAATCAACACTATCTATTTTTAGATATTTGTGGGGGGGGTAAAACGTTAACAATCAAATACTTAATCTTTAAAAAAACACTTTTTCTTTTATTCTTTCTTTGTGCAATGCCTTTTATTTCCCACGCACAAATATCCCTAAACGTAGGAGATTCTATTGTTGATGGAATTTTTAAATTTCGTGTTTCCGATGCTACAAATAAATACGTATCAGTAGAGGCTAAAGATAAAAATATCAGCGGTGCAATTATAATACCTGAAGTTGTTTCTTACAATGGAGTAGAGTATAATGTAACTGATATAAGGACATCCGGCTTTAATACATGTACATTAATAACAAGTGTTTCAATCCCAAATTCTATAACAAGTATAAACCGCTATGCGTTTCATAAATGTTCTGCTTTGACAAGTGTAATCATTCCGGAAACTGTAATATCTATACGCGATAACGCTTTTGATGAGTGTATAGGTTTGACAGATATAATTCTTCCAAACTCTTTAGATAGTATAAAGTTGCAGGCTTTTGGTGATACTGGTTTAACAAGTATAACAATACCTAAATCTGTAAAATATATAGGACCATATGCCTTTAGTCAATGTAATGATTTGACTACTATAATATTTAAACCTGATATTCCACCCACATTGACAAGCGCAAACGTTTTTATATATGATAGCAATGTTGTTAATATCTATATTCCGAATGAAAGTTATTTGACAACAGGTACTAGGTGGTGGGATACTATTTTTTTTGCAAATAAAAAAAATCTAATGCCTAATGCAACTGTTAAGGTTGGTACTTTTAATTCTGAGAAGGTTGGGCTTTATACTGGCAAGTGGAATTTTGTTGCGGGGTTGGGAAATAATGCGAGTCTTTATAATAGTAATACTCCTGCAAGTTTTGCATCAACCTTTACGGCAGGTAGTTCCACTGACCCCACAAGTCAAGACTATCCTCATTGTGATATAGCAATAGCGGGTTATGATTATCAGAACAACGCTTGGAATAATACCTTTTTGTATGCTAATGAAACAATGAAGACTGGTGAAGGTT
>CAZVEO010000066.1:0-14113 GCA_964626385.1 uncultured Bacteroidaceae bacterium | reverse complement strand
CGATTTTTATCCTTGTAACTACTTGATAATCAACAATAACGAATCTTCGTTTCGATTTCTCGAAACGAAGATTCGTCGAAATAAAACGAAGATTCATTTTTGCAAAATCCCGATTTGAAAAAATTTTTCTTCAAAAAAACCTTCGAAAATGCTGATTTTCAAGAAAAATGCCCATTTTTGCCCCTTCTAAAAAGGTTAAGTAATTGATAATCAGTAGTAGCACCCTTGTTTTTTGCTTTTAAATAGGTATTTACGAAAAAAACTGAAAAATTTTTTTTACCTGTTTTTTTATAAGTTTTTATAGGTTATTATGAATTAGCATAAGCTTTTAAGGTTAGCATAAGTTACAGCCAAAGGCTGTTTTATAAGGCAAAGCCACTACAAAAATATTTTTTAATGGCTTTGCCTTATAAAACACCCTGTGGGTGCTATGGGTGTGTTATACGTAATATTTTTATTATCTTTGCATATAAATACAAGATGTTTATTCGTTTGTAAGTCAATAGAAATATTAAAAGTTTATGAAATATTTGTTTTTTCTATTGCCCATTGTGGCTTTGGTTTATGTTTTTGTAAGAATGTGGCATATTTTGCCCTTTTCTGTGTTGGGAAAAAGTATTGTTGTAGCAATAGGAGTTTTGCTTTTTGTGGGTGTGGTGTTAGGTATAGTTGTAGGTTATGATAAAATATCTCTTAATATTTCTGCCACTATTTATGAAATTGTAACTTCGTGGTTGTTTATTCTTTTGTATCTGTTGATGATATTTGTGTTGATGGACGTTTTGAGATGTTGTCATATTTTACCTAAAGAATTTCTTTTCAATTCAATAAAAGGTAGTTTGATAGTTTTTACAATTATTGTTGTTCTCTTTGTTTATGGCAATGTGCATTATCATCACAAAAAAGCCGTGCGTTTGTCTTTGACTACAAGCAAACAGATAGAAAAGCCTTTAAAAATAGTACTTATCAGCGATTTGCATTTAGGTTATCACAATCAAATAAATTCCTTTTCCAAATGGGTAGATATAATAAACAAAGAACAAGCCGACCTTATTCTCATAGCAGGAGATATAATAGATATAAGCACAAAACCTCTTTTAGAACAGAAGATATATAATGAATTTCATCGTTTAAAGGCTCCTATTTATGCTTGTTTGGGTAACCACGAATATTTTGCGGGCAAAAAAGATGCTTTGTCTTTTTATGAAAAAGCAGGTATAAATCTTTTGCAAGATACTTCTATTGTTTATGATAATATTGTTATTACGGGAAGAGATGATAGGAGTAATACTAAACGCAAAGATTTGAAACAAATACTAAATAACACAGATAAAAGCAAATACCATATTCTCCTTGACCATCAGCCTTATAATTTAGAACAAGCCAAAGAGAACGGCATAGATTTTCAGTTTTCGGGTCATACTCATTACGGTCAGGTTTTTCCCATTAATCTTATTACCAATGCCATATATGAAAAGGCTTATGGTTACTATAAAAAGGGACAAACCGATTATTATATTTCCTCAGGGCTTGGTATATGGGGAGGCAAGTTTCGTATAGGGACAAAGAGCGAATATGTTGTTTTGATATTAAGACAAAAATAAGAAATTACATTTATGGCAGAGTTTTTTTATACTTCAGAAAAGAACGTACTTTTTTTTATAGCGTTTTTGAAACAATATGGAATAAGAAAAATAGTAGCCTCACCGGGTACGACCAATATAACTTTTGTCAGTAGTGTGGAAAGGGATGATTTTTTTGAAATTTATTCTTGTGTAGATGAGCGTAGTGCTGCTTATATGGCTGTTGGTTTAGCAGAGCAAAGCAAAGAGCCTGTGGTTCTTTCCTGTACTGGAGCTACTGCTTCACGTAATTATATGTCTGCATTGACAGAAGCCTATTACAGAAAACTTCCTATTATTGCCTGCACTTCTACCCAGAATCTTCATAATGTTGGACATCTTGTACCACAGGTTATTGATAGAGGAAGTTTTCCAAAGGATATTTCTGTTTGTTCTATAAATCTTTTGACTATAAAAAACGAAGATGATGCGTGGTATTCACAAATTCTTCTCAATAAAGCCTTTGCTTCTTTGTTTTATAAGGGTGGAGGTCCTGTACATATAAATATGGAAACCACATATAGCAGAGATTATTCCGTAAAGAATTTGCCACAAGTCAAACTTATCAAAACAATACACTTAAAAGATGATTTTCCTTTATTGCCAAATGGAAATATATGTATTTTTATAGGCTCTCATTTGCCTATGACTCAAAAAGAAACAAAAAGTATAGAATCTTTTGCTTTAAGGTATAATGTTGTTGTTTTCAAGGATCATACAAGCAATTATAATGGAAAGAATGCTTTAAATTTTGTTATCAAGGGGGCGCAAGATGTAAGAAATAATAATATTCATTTTGATTTGGTAATACACATAGGAGAGGTTAGCGGAGATTACTGCACAATGTCTTTGATGAGAAATACCTCTCAGGTGTGGAGAGTCTCAAAGGACGGAGAAATGAGAGATACGTTTAAGAAGCTTAACTATGTTTTTGAAATGGAGGAAAAAGAATTTTTTTCAAAGTATCTTTCTTTAACCACCTCAACAGAAGAGAAAAGCGATTTTTATCAAACTTGTTATACAGAAAAACAAAGATTATTCAACCAAATACCTGACTTACCTTTTTCAAATCTTTATGTGGCAAAATTTCTTTCTGATAAATTGCCAAAAAATATTGTCTTGCATTTGGGAATACTTAATTCTTTGCGTTCGTGGAATTTTTTCGATATTGCTTCTGATATAGAGGTTTATTCCAATGTAGGAGGTTTTGGTATAGATGGTTGTTTATCTTCCTTGATGGGTAGTGCTTTGGCAAGCAAAGATAAATTGTGTTTTGCTGTGCTTGGAGATTTGGCAACGTTTTATGATTTAAATGTGTTAGCAAACAGACATTTGCCTAAGAATATAAGAATCTTGGTGATAAACAATGGTTTGGGAGAGGAATTTAAGAATTATAATCATGCTGGAGCCATGTTTGGTGAGGAAAGCAACAACTTTATTGCCGCCAAAGGACACAATGGCAACAAATCTCCTAATCTAATTAAGCATTTTGCTGAAGATTTGGGTTTTAAATATATTTGCGCTAATAATGAGGAAGAATTTTTGCAGAGATACAAGGCTTTTGTTGATGATAGAGTAGGGCAGAGTCCGATTTTGTTTGAAGTTTTTACACAAGAGGAGGATGAGACAAAGGCTCTTTATTTGATGAGAAACATAGAGCAAGCCTCCAATAAAGAAAAACTAATAAAAAAAGCTAAAAATTTTCTTAATAATCACTTAATCAATAAGTAGAACTAATAATCAAAAACAAAACTTCTACTATTTTTTGAGAAATAGTAGAAGTTTTGTTTTTATAAGAATATTCTACCTTCAAAATTATTTCCTTATGGGTAACAAATATCTTTTTTTGACAAATATTTTTTTCAATCTACGTCTTTCTGCTTTGCGTTCTTGTCTTGCCTTACGAGTAAGTCGCAAGCGATAGGCAAAGAATGTAGTAGAAAAATAAACAGCCACTTGTACCCAAAGAGCAAAATGTTCAATGCTTATTTCCCAAAAAGATGCTCCCAAGGTATTCATTCTTACATAACCATTTGCGGCCAATGTAGATGGAAAGATGTAAGAAAATATTTTCCAAAACTCAGGCATACCTTCTCTCGGCCAAGAAAAACCACTCAACAAAAGTATAGGTATGGACATAAAAATATAAACTGGAATGGCATTTTCTCTATGATAGAACAATGTAGAAATTGTCATACCAAGAAATATACTTGCAAATAAGAATGGAATTATAAACCAGAACAATTCCAAAGGATAGGTCATAAGGGCAGGCAAATTAAATATATGTGGAATGATTATAAGCAAATAAATACTTATAGGTACATAGACGATAAACACTGCTAAAGCCCTACCAAAGATAACCCTAAATAATCCTCTATAATGCACATTGTTAGGTGTTAAATCTCTCCAACGACTTCGCTCTGTGGTTTTACCAGCCATCATACCTATTCCCATAAAAATGGTTTGTTGTATAACTATTATAAGCACAATAGGGATAAGAAAAGAAGGATAAGCGCCCGGGTTGTAGAGAATTACCTCCTGAGGAACAAATTTTCTTACGCCTCGTACAGCATCATCGTATGTAGAACCTTGTGCAATAAGTCCTTTGGCTTCTATCTCATAGCCCATTGTCCTGCTTACATATGCTGTAGCCACTGATAGATTTCTATACCAAAAGAAAGAAGAAACATCAGAAAAAACATTGACGTATGTTTGTTTGCCCGTATTTATATCTTTGGAAAAACTCTTTGGTATATTTATTATACCGTGTGCCTTACCATGTTTTTGCAAATCAATAGCCTCAGCCATAGAAGTACATTCGTATTCAACCTTAATTTCTGGCGTTGCATCTATCATACGAATATACTTTCTACTCAAGGAAGAATGAGAATTGTCTACAACAGCAATAGGAGCGTCGTGCAAATTTTCCTTATAATAAATAAAACAAACTGCTAAAGGATAAATCAATGTAGCAACAAAAAATATTATAATAACGCCGGCATCTGTGAATATACCGTATAACTCTTTGCGTAGAATATAAAACATATCCAACCACGCCATACGGTTTTCTTTCAGAGCCTGCTTTATAGTATTAAAGTTTAAATTTATCTTCATTTCTTTACAATTCTCTTATTTCTTCTACTACACACTGTTAATCCCTTTCATAATCAAGTTTTATAGCAACAGCTTTTATTCTTTTTACCACAAAGAAAGGCAACAGCCAAAACATCATCAAAAAAGCAAAAGGCAATAAATTTTCTACAAATGGTAGTCCATTTATCTGTACATTGCAATAAAGTTGATAGTATTGTCTAAGCGGATAAATAAAAGTAAAAGGACGTACTGCCGGCAACATCGCTTCATTAGGGTAGGTAAAGCCAGAAAGCGTAAAAGACATAACACCATAGAAAGCAGCCACACTCATAGCCGTACGCATAGAAGGAACAATTCCCAAAATAAGCAATCCGACAGCTTGATAGGAAATAATCGTAAACATAGCCCCAAGATACATGATAGCAGGATTGCCTTCATTAGGAAAGCCCATAAATTTTTCCATAACTATTTCACTCAATACAATCATAATAGTATATAAAAGAGTATAAGGAAACAATTTGGCGCTGAGGGCAGTAAGTATATTTCTATTAGAATAGACAAGCCATCTGCGAGAAGAACCAATTTTCAATTCTATACCTACAGCATAAATAGTACAAATCATTGCCATTACACAAATAATACCCGGCATCATAATGGAACTCAAATATAAGGCATAATTCAATATAGGATTGGCTATAATATGATTATCATTTGATATAGGGTTTACTTGAGACATTGCGTAGGAAGAATTTTCTCCTTTTAATAGTCTCATTTTCAAATCTGCTCCTACTGCTATGGTTGTCAAAGTGGTGTTTATCTCTTTCATTATAAGTGATGAGCCTAAATAATGAGCATATTCCATATAAAAATTAACTATAGGAGCCTTGCCTGTATAAACATCTTTCTCAAAATTGCGAGGAATAACAACAAAAGCATATATTTTGCCTTGTTGCATTTTTACCTTTGCACTTTCATAGGAAGAGAGCTTATATTTTACACTACACATTTGTCCAGCAGAAAGATTACGGGAAATTGTTCTTGATAGGGCAGAGTTATCAAAATCTACTATAGCAATAGGCATTTGTTTAGGCACTCCTTGATTGAGGAATGTAGCAAAAAATATTATTATCAAAGCGGGAATAACCATTGTCATCATAAGATAAATAGGGCGAGATATCATTCTCTCCAATTCTCTTTTGATAACTTGTACAAATCCTTTTTTCATTTACTTTTGCAATTGTTATACTTCTTTTTTTTATTGCCAATCCTCTATTAATTGTAGTGCAATAAATAATTATTTCATTTTTGTCCAATTAACAATAATACTCATACCAGGACGTAAGCCATTGATTTTTTCAACAGGTTTGGCTTTTACTTCAAAAGTTTTGGTATCATATTCATCTGTTATTTTGGTTGCCTTCCAAGTTGCATAGGAAGCTAAGGCTTTTATATAATTAACTTTTAATTTTATTTCTCTGTTGTTCATAGCTGGTACTGTAGCAGTAAGCACAGTACCCATATTTATTTTACTCAACAACTCTTCTCTTATGTTAAAAGTTACCCAAACATCATTCAAATCCACAATACTCATAATAGGAGAGCCTGTACCTATTAATTCGCCAACTTTTGGAAATATTTCAACTATTTCTCCGCTTATAGGAGAAAGAAGTCTTGTTTCGTCCTTATAAGAATTAACCTCCATTACCGCACCTTTTGCTCTATTTACTTGTGCAGCGGCAGCGTTTTTATCCTCTTGTTGCGCTCCGTTTTTTGCCATTTCATATTGACTCAAAGCCGCTTTTTCTTGAGCAACGGCTGCTTTGTATTGTGCTTCTACTTCGTCAAATTTTTGAGCAGTAACAACTCCTTTGTCATATAGGTTTTTCATTCTATCGTATGTCTTTTTTGCATACTCAGAAGCAGCTTTTGCTCTTTCGTATTGTTCTTTTGCTCCTTCAATGGTTTCTTTTCTTGTACCTTTGTTGGCTTTGTCGCTAAGAGCCTGAGCGGCGCTCTCAGCTGCCATAGCCTGCATTGTTTTAGCATCTATTTCAGGAGAATCTATAAGTACCAATAATTGCCCCTTTTCAACTTTTTGCCCCTCTTCAACTTTTAATTCCAAAACTCTGCCGGGCACTTTACCTGATACCCTTATCTCATTGGCTTCAACCTCGCCTTGCAATATTAATTCATCTGGTGTAAGTACAAAATAACCTATCACCGCCACCACTGCAATAAAAGCCAAAAGTATAACGAAAGAAGACACCAAGGTTTTATTCTCACGTGTTTTTATTATTCTGTTTTTCTTACTTGCTAAGTTGTTGTTATTTACGTTTTCCATATCAATTTATGTGTATTTTTTTATTGTCTTTTAATAGTTGGACTTTGTATTTTTCCTAAACTTTGATTCAAATAAAGGTCGGTAAGCATTAGATTTATATTTGCGTCTATTACTTCGCTTTTTGCCGATACCCAAGAGGTTTGAGCAGCCATAAGATCAGAGGTAGAAATCACTCCCTCATCAAAGCCTAATTGAGCTTGACGCAAATTTTCCTCAGCATGTTCCATATTGTTTTTTGCTATAAGATTTTGTTTAATAGCTTCATTTCTTGAATTTTGTTTCATATTTGCTTGCAATTCCATTTTTTCCATAGCCTCTTGTTGTGTCAGTTGAGCAATTCTTAGATTGTGTTTAGCAACGTTAAGCGTATGCACTCTTTCTCCAAAATGAAATATTGGCACCGTTACTCCCACCCCTATAACAAAACTTCCCTTAAAACTCTTATCAAATCCATTAAATAAACTTGGGTTGGAAACAATGTAATTACCCTGTGCTACAATGTTTGGCATAAACCGAGAACGAGCAATATTTAACTCACTTTTTGCTATGTTTACATTTTGTTCAAGCATTAAGGCCTCAGGTCTTTGGGCAACATTTTGTTTTATAGAATCGTTTTTTACAATATCATAAGAAGAGGTTGCCTCTTCGTTATAGGCTAAAGTGTAGTCATAATTAAAATCCATTCCACAAATTTGATTAAGATACATTTTGGCAAGTTTTAGCCCATTTTCTGCTTTTGTCAGCGTCATATCGCTTTCGTTGAGTTTAACCCTTACTTTCAAAAGGTCGGCGTTGGTAACAACACCTGCGTTAAACAACTCTTCTATATCGCTATAAGTCCTTTGCAAAAGATTGTTGTATTCCTCTGCAAGTTCTTTCTTTTTCTGCAAAGAAATAACACGCCAAAAAGCCTCATCCACTTGTATCAACACATTAATATTATCGTTATCGTATTTGATTTGAGCAATATTTTCGGCATACTTACTCATTTTGTAAAGTTCTAATATCTTACCTCCCATAAAAATAGGCTGAGTAAAACCTATACCTGCAACAAAAATATTTGTCATATCAAAGGTTAAGGCACTCTTTGGCAAATAAGCAACATGATTGGGTACAAACTCAGAAGGGTTTGTTGTCGGTTGCCCAGCAGAGTTTACAGGCATAGTTATTCCGTTGTACTCTATGGTTTTTATATCGTCCATTGTGTATGTAAATTTACCATCCGTACCAATAGAGCCTACGGGCAACATAGCATCCTCAGATAAAACAGACATTTCATCTCCGCGAGAGTTATACATATAAGAACCTACAGCATTGAAATTTGGTAAGAATTGAGTAAAAGTTGCCTTTCTGGTACTGATAGCCGCTTGCAACGTTTCCTCCGATATTTGACTTGATTTATTATGTCTTAAAGCCATATTTCTACAAGAATCTATGGTCAAGCCTTGCGCCATAACAAACGTGGTATTCAAAACCAACAAACCAAGCAACAGAAATACTCTCAAATTTTTCTCCATAAATATAGTTATTTTGGTAATATCAGGATGTAGCAAAATTTGTGCCATACAATAAAAAATATTTTCTCTACGTTGTTTAAACAGCAAGAGTAAAGAGTAAATTAATGTCAAAAAAAACACTTCATATTATTGCGGGACCTACGGCAAGTGGCAAAACTTCTTTGGCTATAAGATTGGCAAAAGAGTTGCATACAGAAATTGTTTCGGCAGATTCAAGACAGATTTTTAAAGAAATGAATATAGGAGTTGCTCGTCCTTCTATTATAGAACTTGAAAGTGTTAAACATCATTTGATTGCGACTTGGAGCATAAAGGAAAAATACAATGTTGCTCGTTATGAACAAGAGGCTTTACAAATAATCAGCTCTTTGTTTAAAAAATATGACAATGTAATACTTGTTGGAGGAAGCGGTTTGTATATAGACGCAATAGTAGAGGGTATAGATTATATGCCCGATATTTCCGAAGAAACAAAAAAATATGTACAACATTTGTTTGAAAGCAAAGGTATTACAGCCTTGCAAGAAAAGTTACAAAAGTATGACCCCGAATATTATAATATTGTAGATAAGCAAAATCATCGTAGATTACAACGTGCTTTGGAAGTGTGTTTGCAAAGCAATAAACCTTTTTCTTTTTTTAGAAAAGAAAATAAAAAACAAAGAGACTTTGAAATAAATTTCTTAGCAATAAGACGAGAAAGAGAAGACCTCATTAATAGAATTAACCAAAGAGTAGATATTATGATAGAGGAGGGCTTGGTTAAAGAGGTTAAATCGTTGCTTGAGTATAGAAATTTAATTGCTTTAAATACCGTTGGTTATAAAGAAATTTTCGACTATTTAGACAATAAAACAACTCTTTCTCAAGCCATAGAACTTATAAAAATACACACTCGACAATACGCAAAACGCCAAATGACTTGGTTTAATAAGAAACAAAATATTCATTGGTTTGATATGTAAGAACGTTTTTTATATGTCGTACAGGTAATATTTCCTAACAACCATTGTAAAAAATACTAAACCTTTGATTTTTTACGTTTTTTTTTAAAAAACAAAGAAAAACTTTAATGTATATGAAAATTAAATATCTTTTGTTGTTTGTTTCTGTTACAATGAGTCTTATTGTAATGGCTCAAAAAGTTGATTTTGATAATGATAGCAATCTTATATACAACCCTTCTTTTGAAGAGCATTCCTCTTGTCCCAAACGCATAGACCCTTACGGCTATATGGACGAGCCTATGGCTTGGTGGCAACCTTCCTCAGGCTCTTCAGATTATTATAACAATTGCGGAGGAAAACAATGTCATGTACCTAATAACAAATTGGGTATTCAAATGCCAAGAACAGGAGGAAGTATGGTAGGAATATATTGTTCTTTAACTGACTATAGAGAATATATAGAGACAGAGTTGAAAGAAAAGTTACAAAAGGGGGAGCGTTATAGACTTAGTTTTTGGGTATCTTTAAGCGAATTTTCTCCGCAGGCTGTGGCAACCATAGGTGGACTTTTTACAAAAGAAATGTTGAGCGATACTACACGAGGAATGTTAACAAACAATTCTTTTAAAGAAAATAGTAAAGGAGTAAAGCAAAATATTTCAACATTTTACAAGCCTCAAGTAATCAATCCTTTTGCAAGAGTGCTTGCTGATACTCTTAATTGGATGCAAATAGAAGGGGAGTTTGTTGCTGAGGGCGGAGAAAAGTTTTTAACAATAGGCAACTTCTATCCTGCAGAGCAGAGTAATGTAGTAAATGTTGAGGGGTTAAGGAATATTTTGCCCGGTGCCTATTATTATATAGATGATGTGGAACTTTATTGCCTGACTTGTGGTCAAACCAAACAAGTAGGAAATGTTGCCATTACAAAAACCCAAGATACAACCTCTTATTCTGTTGGCAGTGTAGTAGTTTTGGAAAATATATTTTTTGAGTTTGATAAAAGTGTGCTTTTACCACAAAGTTATGTAGAACTTCACACCCTTATAAATCTTTTAAACAAACACTCCAATATGAAAATAGAACTCTCTGGACATACGGACAATAAGGGCAAAGATAAATATAATATGGATTTGTCGCTTAATAGAGCAAAAGCGGTCTATGATTATTTGATACTTGCAGGTATAGACAAAAAACGTTTGAAATATAAAGGCTACGGTTCTAAGCAACCAATAGCGGATAACAAAACGGAGGAGGGGAGAGCAAAAAACCGCCGTGTAGAATTTAAAATCATAAGCATGTAACTTTTTTTTTATTTCTTTGTTTCAAATAAATATCATATAACAATAAAAAACATTGCAAAGTTTTTTCTTTGCAATGTTTTTTGCATAAAAATATATAAAAAATGAATAATTACATATTAGCTAAGCAATTCTTAATATTGTCTTCTATTCTCTTTGCTATATCTATGTTTTCCTCTACCTTAACAAACTTTTCTCCCGTAATATGCTCATATAATTCAATGTATCTATTGGAAATGTTTTCTACGATTTCATCAGTTAAGGTTGGAATTGTTTGTCCTTCTTTGCCTTGAAAACCATTCTCCATCAACCATTCTCTTACGAATTCTTTGCTCAATTGTCGTTGTCTCTCTCCTTTTTGTTGTCTTTCTTCAAAGCCTTCAAGATAGAAATAACGAGAGGAGTCGGGTGTATGTATTTCGTCTATAAGATAGATTTGTCCGTCCGCTTTTCCAAATTCGTATTTTGTATCTACAAGTATCAAACCTCTTTGTTTTGCCACTTCTTGTCCTCTTTCAAAAAGTTGCAAAGCATATTTTTCTATTTGTTCATAGTCCTCCTTACTTACTAATCCTTTTGATATTATTTCCTCTTTGGAAATATTCTCATCGTGTCCTGCGTCTGCCTTAGTTGTAGGAGTGATTATAGGAGTAGGAAATTTATCATTTTCTTTCATTCCCTCTGGCAAAGTTACTCCGCAAAGCGTTCTTGCTCCATTTTTATATTCTCTATAAGCCGAACCCGCCAAATAGCCTCTAACTATCATTTCTACTTTGAAAGGCTGACATTTTTTTCCTATGGTTACCATTGGGTCCGGAGTGGCTATCTTCCAATTTGGCACTATATCCTTAGTAATATCCAAAAACTTAGCTGCTATCTGATTAAGTATTTGCCCTTTATAAGGTATTCCCTTAGGCAACACAACATCAAAAGCCGAAATTCTATCCGTTACTATCATAGCGAGATATTTGTCGTCTATATTATAAACATCTCTTACCTTACCCTCATAATAGCTTTTTTGCTTGTCAAAATTAAAATTAGTTTTTATCAACGCTTGCATAATCTTTTCTTATTTTTTTGTTATCTAATCCTAAGTGCAAAGATAATATTTTTATACAGATATATAAAGTTTTTTTCTTAATTATTATAATTCTCAAAGTGGTTTTTCTCTGTTTCCCTATTAAAAATTTTCTTTTTGTTTGGCTTCGTTCCATAGAGTGTCCATTTCTTTGAGAGTCATTTGTTCCAAAGCTATTCCCTTTTCTTTGGCTTTTTGTTCTATGTATTGAAAACGAAATTTAAATTTTCTATTAGTTTTTTCCAAAGCAGTATCAGGGTTAATGTCTATAAAACGAGCGTAGTTTATAAGAGCAAACAAAACATCACCAAATTCATTTTCTATTTTCTTTTTATTGTTAGGCTTTGAGGTTTCTTGTTTTAGTTCGTTTAACTCTTCTTCTACTTTAGCCCAAACATCTTCTTTGTTGTCCCAATCAAACCCCACACCTTTAGCTTTGTCTTGCATACGAAAGGCTTTTACCAACGAAGGTAAAGAGTTGGGCACTCCGGAAAGCGTTGAGCGATTACCTTCTTTGAGTTTTATTTTTTCCCAATTTTTTTCAACGTCCTCGTATGTTATGCTTCCGTCTTTGCAAAAAACGTGAGGGTGTCTTCTTATCAATTTCTCACTTAGGTTATTTAAAACATCTGTTATATCAAACCTTCCTTCTTCCTTACCTATCAAACTATAAAAGACTACATGCATCAGTACATCGCCCAATTCTTTGCAAATATTCTTATAGTCATTATTAAATATAGCCTCTGAAAGTTCGTATATTTCCTCAATGGTTAAAGTTCTAAGAGATTTCATAGTTTGAGAGCCATCCCACGGACATTCTTTTCTTACTTTTTCCATTAAAGACAGCATTTTATCAAACGCTTCTATTTCCTTTGTGTGTTCCATTGTTTTTTTATTATTCAATATTCCTTATCCTCAAACCAAGAATTAGCCCTTTGCGTTATTTTGTCCACGTTTTGCAAACGCATACAATTAAAATGATTTTTTGGACATTTTTTATAACCAAGTTTGGAGCAAGGACGACATTTCAGACCTTTAACTTCACAGATAAGCGATTTTTGTTGCAACTCTTTTGGGAGATAAGGATACATCCCAAACTCTTTAACCGTATTACCCCAAACACTTATAATATTTTTTTTCAATGCCGAGGCTATGTGCATGGCTCCCGTATCAGGGGTAATAATTCCAAGAGAATTTTCTATAAGAGCGGCTGTTTGATTTATAGAAAAGGAGCCACATGCGTTAAAAACTCTGCTACCTATAGCGTTTTCTACTTTGTTTGCTTTTGACTTGTCATTCAAATCGCCTATCAGTAATATTTGTCCATCTATTTTTTGACATACGCGTATTATCATTTCTGTCGGCATTTGTTTGGTAAAGTGTTTGCTACCCACAGCAATACAAATATACCCGTTTTGAAAAGACAGAGGCAAAGCATCGTTTGGTATAAAGTCTTCTTCTATCAAAAAATAGTCCAAGCCCTCGTTGTCATTTTCTACCTTTATAGGAGCAACAGCCTCAAAATATCTATCTACTATATGTATATTTGGTAAAAAATTTTTTTTAAATCTTACCAAAAGAAACTTTTTGAAATTCAATTTTGGAAAACTTGCAAAGGGTTTTCTCAAAGTAAAAATAAGTCTAAAACTTCTTAAATTTTTGTGTAAATCTACTATAAAATCATAGTTTTCTTGTCTCAAATCTTTTATCAAAGAGTGAAATCTTGTAGCACGAGAATCAAAGGCAAAAATTTTGTCTATATAAGGATTGTTCTGCAAAATTGCTACATTCTGTTGCTTAGTAAGATAATGTATTTCTGCTTTTGGGTATTTTTGCTTAATACACCTTACTATAGGGGTTGTCAATACTATATCTCCTATAGAGGAAAATCTTATAATAAGAACCTTCTTTAAGGGTGTATCGTCGTCCGACTTCTCTGTATTATCTTCCATCAATTTTTACAACTTTTTCTATTTCTAAAACGCTTGCAAAATTACAACTTTTATTTTTTCTAACATCAAATACAGAGCAAGAAAATTTATCAAAAAAGCCTTCAAAAAAAAATTCGGGAAATTTCGTAAATAGGTGTTTAAAAGTAAAAAATAAGGATGCCGCTACTGATTATCAAAGAGTTAACCTTTTTCGAAGGGTAGAAATTGGGCTTTTTTTCTCATTTTCAGCGTTTTCGAGAGGTTTTTTGAAGAAAAATTTTTC
>CAZVEO010000065.1:0-14147 GCA_964626385.1 uncultured Bacteroidaceae bacterium | reverse complement strand
TTAAATTTTTAATTATAAATCTTTTAAATTCAGAGTACAAAAGTATAACAAAAAAACTAATATGAGAAAAATTACACAAAAAATAATTAAGCTTTTTGTGGTTTTGTTTTTTGCAATAATATGAGAAAAGTTGCGTTTTCTTTGAGAGAAAAAATCGGGAAAAGAAGTTTTTTGAAAAGTTTATAATTTGGAAAGAAAACAATAAAAAAGCAGTTTAAATGAAAAAAGTTTTGGTTACGGGAGCTTCCGGATTTATAGGTAGCACACTTTGTGATATGCTTTTGGCAAAGGGTGATATAGAAGTATGGGCAGGAGTACGTGAGAGTTCAAGCAAAAAATACCTTCAACATCCAAAGTTAAATTTTATAGATTTGCAGTACAACGAGCCTAATGTTTTGAAAGAGCAGTTAGAAAGGGATGAGTTTGATACTATTTTTCACCTTGCGGGTTTAACCAAAGCAAAATCACAAGAAGAGTTTGATAAGGTCAATTTCGTTTATACAAAAAATCTTATTGATGCTATCAAAGATTTGGACTGCAAACTTATATATATGTCTTCTTTTGCAGCTCATGGACCAGCAGGAGAAGCCCCCTTTACCATAGCCAAAGTATCTGACAAAAATACTCCTAACACCATGTATGGCAAAAGCAAACTCAAAGCCGAAGAATACATCAACCTCAATTGCAAAAACAAATACATAATATTACGTCCAACAGGAGTTTATGGAGAAAGAGAGAAGGACTATTTCGTATATTTCAAAACCATTAAATCACACATAGACGCAACACTCGGAAAGCCAAAACAAAGACTTACTTTTATTTATTCCAAAGATTTGTGTAAGGCGTGTATTCTCGCAGCAGAAAACAGGGAACTGACAGGAAAAACTTATTTTGTCGCAGATGGAAATGTTTATTTGGATAGCGAGTTTTCTCAAATAACCAAACAAGTACTCAACACTTGGACAATATCAATTAGATTTCCTTTGTGGATAGTGAAATGTATATCTACGCTTTTGGACAATTTTGGCAGGGTAATAGGCAAACAATTTACTTTGAATAAAGATAAATATAATCTTTTGGCAGCAAGAAATTGGGAGTGTAATACAGAGGATTTGCAAAAAGATTTGGGCTTCAAAGCAGATTATGACCTAAGAAAAGGAGTGCAAGAAGCTATTGCTTGGTATAAAAAAGAAAAATGGTTGTAAGGAAAATGGAAAAAGTACCCGTATTATTTATTGTTTTCAATCGTTTGGACTATGTCAAAAAAGTATTTGAGCCTATACGAAATTATAAACCTACAAGTCTTTTTCTTGCTCAAGACGGTGCTTTAAGCCAAAACAAAGAAGAACAAGAAAAACATAAACAAGTAAGAGACTATGTGCTAAACAATGTAGACTGGGAATGTGAAGTAAAAACAATGTTTCTTAACGAAAACATTGGAGCAGGTAGAGCGGTGTCTTCTTTTTTGAAATGGTATTTTTCATTGGTTGAGTATGGAATAGTTTTGGAACATGATTGTTTGGTAAATGAGGATTTTTTTGATTTTTGTGCCGAATTGCTTATAAGATACAAGGATAATGAAAACATCTTTACCATTTCGGGCTTTAATATTATGGGCAAAAGTGAAGGCGGTCCTTACTCTTATTTTTTTACTCATACGCAACAACTGTGGGGGTGGGCTTCGTGGAAAAGAGCTTTTAAAGATTATGATATATATTTGAAAGATTATACACTCAAAGAGTTTAAAGCAAATATTAAAAACACCCTACTCTTTAAGCATGAAAAAAGAGCCTTTATAGAAAAGTTTCTTGCTATGAAAAAACAAGGGTACAATACTTGGGATATGCAATTGCTTTTCTATTCTCTAAGACATAAGGCTTTGAATATAGAGGCAAAATATAATTTGGTTTCAAATATAGGTTTTGATAAAGAGGCATTGCATTGCACCAACCCGAACTCTTTTCTTGCAAACACTAAAACTTACAATATTCTACCTCTTAAACACCCTCAAACTATAGAAGTAAACAATATAGCAGAAGAAAAGATATATATGAAATTTTGGTATAAGTCTTCTTTACAATTGGTAGCAAGATTTTTGGATAGAGTTTTCTTAATGAAAAAGAAATTTTAGAATTATGTCAAAGAGTGTCAAGACCAACTATATATTCAATTTGATAAACACTCTGACGCAAGTATTGCTTCCGTTAATTACTTTTCCATATGCTTCCCGCGTGCTTTTACCCGAGGGTATAGGACATGTCAATTCTTTTATGAGTATAATCAATGTTATTATTCTTTGCTCCTCTTTGGGAATACCTCTTTATGCTATAAGGGAAGTAGCAAAGGTAAGAGACGATATTTGTAAAAGAAATACTATCACTTTGGAGATACTTCTTCTACACACCATATTAAGTCTTGCGGGGTATGTTGTTGTTTTTATACTCGGTTTTTGTGTAGAGCAAATTAATCAAGATTTACCTCTTTTTTTATTACTTTCTTTGAGTATATTGTTTACTACCATAGGTTGCGAATGGTTTTATCAAGCAATAGAGGATTTCAAATACATAACTTACAGAGCAATAATAATAAGGCTTTTGAGTATAGTTTATTTGTTTCTATTTGTCAAAACAAAAGAGGATATTATGCCATACGCATTTTTTACTGTGTTTGGTGTTTTGGGAAGTAATGTTTTTAATTTTTTAAGATTGTTCAAACTTTTGGACAAAAGGTTTATAAGTATAAAGGTTTTGCGACCTTTTAATCATCTTAAAGGTGTTGGCAAAATATTTGTATTTAATATTGTAACAAGTGTTTATGCTCAATTGAATACTGTTTTTTTGGGCTTTTTTCAATCCGATGCAGCCGCCGGTTACTATACTGCTGCAATGAAATTAAACCTTACCGTCCTAACCATTACCTATGCTTTGAGCAGTGTTATGTTACCACGCCTTAGCAATTTGATTTCAACAGGAAACGATGACAAGTTTAAGGAAATGGCTCAAAAATCTTATGATTTTTCTTTTGCAATTACTTTACCTATGGCTGTGGGACTGATATTTGTGAGTCCATATGCTATGATTTTGTTATCAGGGGCGGATTTTGTGGCTTCTGTCAGTGTCAGTCAAATAATTTCTTTTACTATTTTTTTTATAGCACTCTCCAATGTTATGGGCATACAAATGCTTTTCCCCATGGGGCATATGGACAAGGTTATAAAATGTGTTAGCATAGGTTGTATTGTGGATGTTGTAGCTTGTTTGATTTTTATACCAAAGTTTAGTCAAGACGGAGCTGCTTGGGCTTATCTGTTGGCTGAGTTCGCGGTAACGTTTTCTATGTTTTTCATAGGCAAAAAAACATTAGGACTTAAATACTTCAATTATTCTCACCTTGTTTATTTGTTTGGAGTTTTGCTTATGAGCGTAGTTCTGTTTTTTGAAAATAAATTAAATATTGGTTTAATAAGCAAACTAATGGTAATGACCCTAAGTGGAGTGGTAGTTTATGGCTTGGTATTATTCTTATTTAAGGACAGTATAACCACCCGCATTATAGAAATAATAAAAACGAAGAAACAAAGTTTTTAGATAAAAACATAGTTAAACAAAACATTATACTTGAAGCATAAGTATTTTTTTGTAATTTCGCAGGTCAAAAAGAATTAAGGAAGTGAAGAGTTTGAATAGTATGTTTTTTTATCTCAAAGAGTATATAAAATATTGCTTAAAGGCAACTAACGAATATTCTGTGCATTCTCCTTTGATTTTTGATTTGTATAGTAAAATAAAAACAAAAAATATAGAACAAAGCATAAAGAAGTATTTTTCAAAAGATATAGTTATAGAGTTATCTGACTACGGTAGCGTAATACAAAAATTAAGAGAAAACAAAATTATAATTATCATAATAAAAGATATACACAAAACTGCAGGCAATTATTCTGTTTGGGAAAAAATAAATAGAATAGAGAAAGTTGCTTTTGTGAGCATAGATTTTTTTAGCGTAGGAGTTATAATAAAGACGGAAAGTCTGTTGAAAAGACAGCACTACATATTGAAACGCAAGTAATTTTATGGAACATAATAAGAGAAAACCTTCTTGGTTGAAAATATCATTGGAAAACGGAGAGGAATACTTAAAAGTAAAGAAAATAGTAGAACTCAATAAATTGCATACCATTTGTTCAAGTGGAAGATGTCCTAACGCAAGCAAATGTTGGGGCATGGGGACAGCAACTTTTATGATAGCGGGCAATATTTGTACTCGCTCTTGCAAGTTTTGTGCTACTATGACAGGCAAGCCTTTGCCTTTGGACAAAAAAGAACCAGAAAAAATTGCCTCTTCGGTAAAACTTATGGGGTTAAAACATTGTGTAATAACCTCTGTGGATAGAGATGATTTGGAAGATAAAGGAGCTGAACATTGGCAACAAACTGTAGAAAAAATTAGAGAATCAAACCCAAATACCACCATTGAAATACTAACCCCCGATTTTGATGGAAGAGAGGAACTGTTAGATATTGTTTTTTCTTCCAAGCCCGATATTTTTTCTCACAATATGGAAACTATTCAAAGGCTTTCCAATGCAACTCGCTCAAGAGCAAAATATGATGTAAGTTTAAAGGTCTTAAAATATGCCTCAGATAAGGGCTTTTTGACCAAAACGGGTATAATGGTTGGTTTGGGTGAAAAGGAAGAAGAGGTTATTGAATTGATGAAAGATGTAAGACAAGCAGGAGTACAACTCTTTACCATAGGACAATATTTGCAACCAACAAAAAAACATTTGGAAGTAAAAGAATATGTTACTCCAGAGCAGTTTGCTAAATATAAAGAGATAGGTATGCAAATAGGCTTTGCCAATGTGGAAAGCGGTCCTTTGGTGCGTTCGTCTTATATGGCTGAAAAAAGTTTTTTAGAATCAAAACTACAACCACAGCGTGTTTTACACCCACAGGGTGTTTTACAGGCTTAGCCTGTTTTATAAGACGCATAAGCGAAGCCACAGGCTTATTTTAATGACTATGTCCTTATAAAACAGGCAATGCCTGCAGGCTGAGGCTGTAACCTATGCTAACTCATTACAACTTATCAAAAAAACAGCAAAAAAAAATTTTTCGGGAAATTTCGTAAATACCTATTTAAAAGCAAAAAACAAGGGTGCTGCTATTGATTATCAGAGAGTTAACTCTTTTCGAGTGGTCAAAAATGGGCATTTTTCTTGATTTTCAACGATTTCGAAGGTTTTTTTGAAGAAAAATTTTACTAAATCGGGATTTTACAAAAATGAATCTTCGTTTTATTTCGACGAATCTTCGTTTCGATTTCTCGAAACGAAGATTCGTTATTGCTGATTATCAATTAGTTACAAGGGTAAAAAATGGAAATTTTGAGGTAGGTATCTTTTTCTCTTACAAAGTTACGAACATTTTTTGACCTGACCAAACGCGTGCACACTTTTTATTTGTAACTTATTGATAATCAGTAAACCGATTTCCTCATTTTTGTCGTTAGTTTTGTTAGGTTTGAATGGGTTCTTATGAGTTACAGGCACTGCCTGTTTTATAAGGGCAAAGCCGTTACTTTTTTATAGGTCAGCATAGATTCTAATGAGTTATTTTAGATTAGCATGGGTTACAGCCTCAGGCTTTTTTATAGACGCAAAGCGTATTACTTTTTTAATGGCTCTGCCCTTATAAGACAGGCTGTGCCTGTGCCTGTGGGTGTAAGTTATATAATTCCGATTATATCTTTAATATTATTTATTTTGTGTCTATCTAAGTAATCGGACATTCCTTTTATTATTTCAATACATATTTTCGGGTTAAGAAAATTTGCCGTTCCTATTTGCACAGCACTTGCACCTACAAGCAAAAATTCTATAGCATCCGAAACACTTTGTATCCCTCCCATACCTATAACTGGAATATTGACATTGTGTGCCACTTGCCAAACACATCTCAAAGCTATGGGCTTAATAGCAGGACCTGATAAGCCTCCTGTAATAGTGGAAATAATCGGTTTTTGTTTTTCACTATCTACTGCCATAGCTAAAACCGTATTTATCAAAGACAAAGAGTTTGCTCCTGCTTTCTCTACAGATTGAGCAATTTCTACTATGTTGGTAACGTTGGGAGAAAGTTTGACAATAAGATGCTTTTTATATATTTTTCTTATTTCACAGACCAACTCGGAGGCAAGATTTTTGTCCACACCAAAGGTCATACCGCCATGCTTTACATTTGGACAAGAAATATTTAATTCTATGGCTGGAATCTCCTCCATTTGAGCAACTTTTTCAGTAACCTTACAATAATCTTCTATACAAGAACCTGAGACATTGACAATTGTATTTTTGTTTTTACCTTTGATTCTTGGATAAATATTTTCACAAAAATACTCTATACCTTTGTTTTGCAAACCAACAGCGTTTATCATACCCGAAGGAGTCTCTGCCAAGCGAGGATATGCGTTACCTTCTCTTCTTTCCCATGTAGTCCCCTTAACCACTATACCTCCAAGTTGAGATATATCCATAAAATCCTCGTACTCTTCTCCGTAACCAAAGGTACCTGAAGCCGTCATTACTGGATTGGTTAAAAACAAAGAACCTATATTTATATTTAATCTTTTATCTTCCACAATCTTAATGTTTTTTATAATTTTACTTCCATTGCATTAAATACAGGTCCTTCTGTACAAACGCAAACATTATGCCCGTCCTTATTCTCATTAACACAACAAAGACAAGCACCTATACCGCAAGCCATTCTGTTTTCCAAAGAAAGATAACACTCTATATTTTTCTCTTCTGCCCAAAGACTTATTGCTCTCATCATAGGAGTAGGACCACAACAATAAACAACATCAAATTCATTATTCAAAATAGAATTTTCAGTAACCAAGCCTTTTTCTCCTACGGAACCATCCTCTGTAGAAATACTAAGGTTGCCTACAGCGTTGTATCTATTAGTAAGAAAAAGTTGCTCATTTGTTCTCGCTCCTATTAGAATAGAGGGAGTTATACTTTGTCTTCTAAATTCTTTGGCTAATAAAAACAAAGGAGCAACTCCAACTCCTCCGCCTATCAAAAGAGGTTGTTTTCCTTTTACTTCAAAGCCATTACCTAAGGGAAAAATTATGGAAAGCTCATCGCCTTTCTTTGCAAGGGAAAGTTTCTTTGTAGCCTTACCTACTATCTGCACTACAAGATAAAGAATATTTTTTTCCTTATCTACATCATGCACACTTATAGGTCTTCTAAGTATTCTGTCTGCTATGTCCTTAACCTCTATATTTACAAACTGCCCGCTCCTTACCTCCGCTAAAGAGATAGGACTTTTTAGAGCAAGCAGAAAATTATTTGTACTTAGTTTTATTTTTTCTTCTACTATAAAATTTTCTAAGTGTTTCATAATCTTTTATGAATTAAAGATAGTGTTGCAAAATTGTTTTAACTCCTATTATTATCAGTATTGCTCCACCCAAGAAAAGAGCAAAACGTGGCTTTATGAAACGTATCTTTTCGCCCATTCTTTCACCTATCAAAGATAGAACAAAAGTAACTGCAAAAATAATAAGAATAGCTATAAGTTGCTCTCCTACTACCCATTCCATTCCAGTAAAACTCATACCAATAATCATTGCATCTATACTGGTTGCTATACTCAACAATAGGACAACTTTTAAGGAAGCTACATCGAAAAGTTTGTTTTTCAAAGAGAAATTTTTGCCCTCCATAAACATTTTAATACCTATGATAAACAATAAAGTAAAAGATATCCAGGCTGAAATATCCGCAATAAAATCATAGAAAAAAGAGGCAAATAAAGAACCTAAAAAAGTCATAAAGCCTTGAAAGAAAGCAAAACAAAAAGCTAAAAATAGTTTTTTGCCTGTTGTTAATGTCTTTTGCAAACCGCAAGTAATACTAACAGTAAAGCAATCCATTGCTAAGGCAATAGCCAGTGTGAAAGCTTGTAATAAAAAACTGATACTAAACATTGTATATATATTTTGTAAGGTTTATAAAATCTTGTGTAGATAGTTGCTCAGGACGTTTAGTAAGCATATCTTCGGGAATGTTTTGCAAAGGTTTATTCAGAGGCTTTAAACTCTGTCTAAGCATTTTGCGTCTTTGATTGAAAGCGGTTTTTACTGTCAAAACAAAATCTTTTTCTTCGCAAGGCAAATCCCAAGTTTCTTTGCGTTTGAGTCTTACAACGGCTGATTGTACCTTTGGCATTGGGTCAAATTCTGTGTTTGACACCGTAAAAAGATATTCTCTATCATAAAAAACAGAAAGCAAAACCGAAAGTATGCCGTATGCTTTGCTTCCCTCAGAGGCTATTATACGCTCAGCAACTTCTTTTTGAAACATACCTACAACTTCTTTGATTAAGGACTTATTTTCTAAGACTTTGAAAAGTATAAGATTAGAAATATTATAAGGAAAATTGCCTATAAGAGAAAATTCTTCTTTGGAAAAAATGTTTGTTAAATCTACTTTTAGAAAATCGCCTTCTATTACTTTTCCGTCTAACTCTGAATAAGTATTCAAAAGATAAGCGACCGACTCTCTGTCTATTTCTATTATGGAAAAATTGTTGTATTCCTTGCGTAGCAGATACTTGGTCAAAACTCCCATACCAGCACCTACTTCCAAAACATTGTTCCTTTCTTGTAAACTATTTACTATTTCCTCTGCTATACTTTCATTGGTCAAAAAATGCTGACCAAGAAACTTTTTAGCCCTCACTTTTTTCATTTTGCAAAAATACTAAAATATTTATCTCTGACAAATAAAAAATGCATTTAAAATATACGTTATTTTAATAAAATTCTGTAATTTTGCAATAATAAAAAATAAGAGAGTAAATGAGCAAATCAAAAGTACTGTTCATCTCACAAGAGATAGGACCCTATTTAGAAAATACTTCACTTGCACAATTAGGAAAAAAATTGCCTCAATATACGCAGGACCACGGTAAAGAAATAAGAATTTTTATGCCAAGGTTTGGCAATGTTAATGAAAGACGCAATCAGTTACATGAGGTTATTAGATTATCCGGGCTAAATATAACAATAGATAACCAAGACCATCCTTTGATTATAAAAGTTGCTTCTATTCAGTCTATTCATATACAAATATACTTTATAGACAACGAAGATTATTTTACAGAAAAAGTTGATGTTTTCAATGAAGACGGCTCTTTGGTAAAGGATAATGACGAGAGAGCAATGTTTTTTGCTCGCGGAGTATTGGAAACTATCAAAAAATTTGAATGGAAACCAGATGTAATACATTGTACAGGATGGTTTACAATGCTTGTTCCTTTCTATGTAAAACGTACAGGCTATAAAAACAACCCATTCTTTATGGAAAGTAAGTTGGTGTTGACTTTGTATGATGATGATTTTGGTGAAACTTTGTGTATCAATATGGCAAAAAAAATGAAAGCAGACGGAGGTACACAAAAGGACTGGCGATTTTATAAAGAGCCTACTTATTTAAACATTATGAAAGCGGCTATTAGTTATAGTACTGCTGTGGTTTTGGCTTCTGAAAATGTCAATCCTGAGTTAATTGAATTTGCAAAAGAAAACAAAAAAGATATAATTCCTTACGTAGCAGACGAAAAAGAATTGTGTCAAAAAATAAATGAATACTACGATTCTATAATAGAAAAAGACGAAGAATGAAAAGCGTGTATTTAATATTAAGTCTGTTTGTTGCATTGTTTTTTGTTTCCTGTGTCAATGAGGACGAAAAACTTGGTCTTTCTCTCATAGATAGCAACAATTCAATAAATATTCTTAGAGATAATTCCTCTGGAGTGGAGTTATCGGTTAAGATGTTTAACACAGATACTATATTGACCAATAATCTCAGATACAATGCCATAGGCACATACAAGGATAATAATTTTGGCAAAATTTCTTCTGCAATATTTACACAGTTGAGTTTGTCTTCTTCGGGAGTTAATTTTGCTGATTATGGACAAGTGGATTCTGCTGTTTTGTCTTTGGAATATGCCGGAGCCTTTGTTAGCTCCAAAAGCGTAAGAAAAATGAATATACATTTTAAGGTTGAGCAGGTAACAGAGGAAATAACTTCAGAAAAAAGACACGCCAATGACAATGTTGAAGTTGGACAAATATGGTTTGAGGGTGATGTAATGGTAGATATGGACAACGACAACGTTGTTATGGAAGGAGATACCAATATATATTCTCCTCATTTAAGATTAAAACTTAACGACAATTTTTTGCAAAAGATATCCAACAGTATTTACGAAGATAATGATAGGTTTCAAGAGGACTTTAAGGGTATAAAAATTACTGCTACTTGCAACGATGCTAATGGTATGTTGATTTATGTAGATATGACTTCTTCTTTATCTTGCATCAACTACTATTATACTCTTTCTACTGGTGGTAGTTATAATTATAAAATTACTTTTCCAACAGAAGGACAAAGATTTATGAAAGTTGATTATGATTATAGTGGTACAGCTCTAAATTCTTTAACTTCAACTCCTTCTACCATAGGCAACAATGAGTATATGTATCTGTCTTGTTTTGGCATGTCAGAAATAGAATTGAATATAGAAAACTTTTTGCAATGGTATGATAGAGATAGCATAAAAGGTGCATTGATAAACAAAGCGGAACTTGTTTTACCGGTGGCGGATATAGCAGGTGATGCTTTTACTTATCCTACTTCTTTGCAATGTTATAGAAAAGGAAATGATAGCACTCTATATTTGCTAAGAGATGAAAGTATAGCAACAAGTGTAAATGCAGTGCCTTATTATGATTCCACAATCAACGCATATAGAGTACAAATTACTTCTTTTTTGCAAAACTATATAAAAGGAAATTACGGCGACAATTCTACAATATATATAATTCCTTCTATGAGAGATAGAAACAATGGAGATAATGGTTTTATTCGCCGTAATACTGCTAATAGAGTAGTACTTAATGGCACAAATTACTCTGATATAAACAAACGTCCAAAACTCAATATCACTTATTCTAAAATAGCAGATAATTAAAAAAATATGAAGACATATCTATTGTTTTTGGCTTTTGTGTGTATTGCTTTTGTTTCTCAAGCACAAGACACAACCAAATTTGAGGAATTTTGGGCTAATGGCAAAAAAGCCACCGAAGGTTTTTATCTTACAACCACCAACAGCAACCAAGAAAAAAGTAAATACAAATTTGGAAAATGGACTTACTATTACAACAACGGCACAAGCATAGAAAGACAAGGAGAGTACAATGATAAGGGCTGGAAAATAGGTGTTTGGCAGTGGTTTTATAAAAATGGGAAATTAAAAAAACAAGAAACCTTTACTGGCAGTGGAGAAAATATTGCCTACTATGATAACGGGCAATTGTATTATTCTTGCAAAGTGGAAGATGGCAAAAAGACAGGAGAATACAAAGAATATCATAGAAACGGTAAAATAAAAATGGAAGCTACATACTTGAACGATGAGTTGGAAGGCAAAGCAACTTGGTGGTATGACAATGGCTATAAGGATATGAGTGGAACAATACTGCACGGCAAAAAAAACGGCAAGTGGGAGTATTTTTATAGAGATAATGGCAAAAAAGAAAGCGAAGGCTCTTATATAGAAGATAAGGAAGAGGGTACGTGGGAGTACTATTATGAGACAGGAGAAAAATGGCGAGTAGGTACTTATCACAATGGCAAACGCTCAGGACTATGGCAGACCTACTATGAAAGTGGTAAACTTTTACACAAGGGAAGTTATATAAACGGCAAGGAGGAAGGTGTTTGGGAAAGTTTGTTTGAGGACGGCAAATTGCAAATGAGAGGAGCATTTTCCAAAGGGCTGATGAATGGAAAATGGGAAATGTTTAATTCAGACGGTTCAAAAAAGACCGTAGTTTCTTATCTTGATGGTATTAAACACGGAACAGAAATACTCTATGACGAAAAAGGAGATATGTATCAAAAAGCCGATTACAACAACGGACAATTAAATGGCAGATGGGAAAAATATTATAATGGCATCAAAGTAGAGCAAGGTTCTTATTCCTTTGGAGCAAAGACGGGAGTGTGGACTTTCTTTGATGAGAGAGGAAATAAAGTAAGGGAACAGTCTTTTCTTAACGGCAAACCTAATGGCAAATGGGTAGAGTATTCCTTTGGCAACAAGAAAATAGGCGAGGGAGAATACAAAGAAGGTAAAGCCGTTGGCACTTGGAAATACTACGATAGAGACGGGAAACTTATCAACGAAATAAAACACTAACAAATTTATTTATGAAAGCTTATCTCAAATTATTAGGGTGGCAAAGTTTACTTTTGATTTTGATTTTATCTCTTGTCATTAGAGTTGGGCTTATCTTACCTTTTTACAATATATATTTTCCAATGACTATTTTGCCTTCTTCTGATTATTTATTATTTACTTTCTCTCTTGTCTTTTTAATAGCTGGCTTAAATGTTGTATGCTCTTATTTTGATACGAAAATGTCTGATATATTACAACATACCTCTACCTTAGATAACAATAAAAAACTAAGAATGTTTTACGTCTTAGTTGTTATAGGTTTGGGGGCTTTAGGTTTCATTTCTTTCAAATACCATGTTTGGCAAATGATTGCTTTGGGAGTGGTGTTTGTAGGTTTGTCTTATATATATGCCTATAAATATAAAAGGCAAATGCTTATAGGAAATATAAGTATATCTTTTCTTTATGCTTTATTAATGCTTATGCCCTTTTTGTTAGAATTTTTTGCCTTTACTCATTATCAAAGCGATATTCTTATCAAAATACCTGCTTCGGCATGGCTTACTTTGTTTAAAATTTTTGGTTTTCTATCTATATTTGTTTTTATTCTTACATTTATAAGAGATGTTACCGTAGATTTGGCTAATATGGAACAGAATAAAAAGGACGGCTTCTCTACCTTTGCAACGAGGTTCGGGGAAAAGAAGACTATCAACCTACTTGTTAGCTCCTCAGTGGTATTTATGTTTATTAATGCGTTTTATCTTTACGCGACCTTTGATTATATAGATATGATTCATACAATTATACTTTTGATTATAAATATTTGTCCTTTTATTTACTATATCTATTCTTTACTAAAATCACAACGCACAGAAAATTTGGTTATGCTTTATCAATTTCTTGGAATGATATACATATCTTTGATTTTTACTGTGAGTTTTTCTCAAAATATCTTTTTAGATGCCTTTTAATGATTTGTTCTCTTACACTATAGTTCTAAATTCACGCTCTCCGCGTCGTAAGCAATTGTTGGAGCAAATGGGCTTTAAAGTGCGTTTAGTCAAAACTCAAATTGCAGAAACTTATCCTCAAAATTTAAAGATGGGAGAAATTCCTGTTTATTTGGCAGAAAAGAAAGCTAATGCCTTTAAAGGAACGCTTGGAGAAAAAGAAATTTTGCTTTGTAGTGATACCATTGTTTTTATAGATGGGCAAGTACTGGGCAAACCCGAAAGCAAAGAGCAAGCTGTTAATATGCTAAAAAATCTTTCTAACAAAAAACATTATGTTGTTAGCGGTTGTTATCTAAAAAGCAACAAAAAAACTCTTAGTTTTTATGAAAAAACAACAGTGTTTTTTAAGAATCTTTCTTCTCAAGATATAGACTATTACATAGAAAAATATACTCCTATGGACAAAGCCGGAGCCTACGGTATACAAGAATGGATAGGTATGATAGGAGTTGAAAAAATAGAAGGAAATTTTTACAACGTTATGGGACTACCAACAGTCTCTTTATTTGAAAATATTCAAAAACTCATAAAATAACACCCGCAGGGTGCTTTTATAGGGCACAGGCTCAGCCTTTTTTATAAAGATGCAGTCGTTATTTTCAGGGTACTTTATAATACGCTTATGCGAAGTCTTAGGCTTTTTTATAGACGCAAAGCGAAGCCTCAGGCTTATTTTAAAGGCTGTGCCCTTATAAAACAGGCTGAGCCTGCATGCTGTGCCTGTAAAAAAAGTTGGCGGGCTTTTGGGAAGCCTGCCAACTTGGTTAAAAGTGCGTTTATAGAGAAATTATTAAACGCTATTTTTATTCTTGTGGTTGTTTGGTGTTGCGTTTTAGTTGGTAGGCAACACAACCTC
>CAZVEO010000064.1:0-14316 GCA_964626385.1 uncultured Bacteroidaceae bacterium | reverse complement strand
CGAGAAATCGAAACGAAGATTCGTTGAAATAAAACGAAGATTCATTTTTGTAAAACCCACTTAAAGAAAAATTTTTCTTCAAAAAACCTCTCGAAAACGTTGAAAACGAGAAAAAAAGCCTAATTTTGACCCTTCGAAAAAGGTTAAGTAATTGATAATCAGTAGTAGCACCTTTATTTTTTACTTTTAAATAGGTATTTACGAAATTTCCTGAAAAAAAATTTTTTGAGGGGTGTTTTTGATAAGTTAGCATAGGTTGCACCCGCAGGGTGTTTTATAAGGGCAGAGCCGTTACTTTTTTCATCAATTCCTTACATCGAGTTAGCGTTAATCTTTGGTCTTTTAATCGGTTATTAAATATAACAAAAAGCAAATCTCTTGTAAAGAGATTTGCTTTTTGTTATCTAAACACATTATTTATCTACACTTTTTTTTTAAATCAAATATCTGATTTATAGGATAATTCTATTTACAATAATAGTCCTGCAAAATTTTTTATTACATAAACAACCATAGTGTAAGATATAAGTTCAATGTGAGAATAAAATGAATTTATTTTATTTTAAAATTATATTCTTTTCCATACTCACGAAGGAGTGCCAAACGAATAGATTTTTTTGAAAGATTATAAAGAGCTGACCATTGAGTAAAAGAAGTAGGGTCAGCATCATTACGACCTTGCGATACAAGACTCAAAAGAGACATGGCCTCATTACTGCCAAGTAAATAATTATTATTTAACAAAGTTGTTCTCATATTAAAATATCTTTCTTTACCATGCTCTGAGCCCCAACCATCGTTAGTACCTACCATTGTAGGAGAAACATAAAAGTTTGTTACGCAACGAAGCGTGTCATTATCTGTCAAAACTTCCATTCTAGTAGGATGTGTTTCGGCAGGATTATTAGGATTGCGAGTGTATTCCACAATAGCGTAATCACCTGTAGCATCAGCCATAAAAAAATGATAATTATGAGCATCATCGGTATTTTTCATTCTCATATTATATTGTTCAAGCATTTGAATGGCTTCTTTTACAGTAGAAGCTCTATCCAAAAGCATACGTATTGCAACAGTTGTGCTAATGTTTTTCTTTGAAGGGTCGTTTTGTGTAGTAGGAGGTTCGTTAAGAGAAAGCACTCCTATTGCAAATCCGTCTTCATTTATACCATCCAAAATAGCATAAGGCAAACCCATCAACAAAGAAAGGTCAGTTTTGCCATCAGAATAACAACCCTGGGTGAAACCAAAATTTAATCCATCAGCAAAAGCGATAGACTTCTTTCCACCCACAGGAGCCGTACGTATAACAAAAGCCGCAATAGGAACATAGCTCTTCACTCCGTCTACTATTTTAGTATGACAAAAATCATAGTTACGTCCCATTAAAAATTTGCCATCCGCTTTATCAGGTACAGCAAAAGCACTACAACCTGGAATGAAAGATATCTCATTGTTGATTTGATTACTTGGCAGGCTGTCATATAAATGTTGCTGAACAAATTTTAATAAATCCATAGTGCTTGATATATTAGCATTCAAAGCTTCGTCCAATTTGTAATCTACAGTATAATTCATCTCATAAAGACGCCCCTTACCGTCAATATCTTTGATTTTGTTAAGAACTGCCCATTTTTCATCACTTTTTATAAATACTGCTGGATTTTTCGTGCCTTTAGGAACTGTTACATCATCAGAATTATCATCAGAACATGACACTACAAAGGGTATCGCAATAGCTACAGAACATAACAAAACAATAGTTCTGATACGACTAAGTTTAATTACTTGTTTCATATAAAATTTGTTTATTGATTATTAAAAAATTAAAGTGCAAAGATACTTTTTTTTAATGGCAAAGGAAATGTATAGAATATTATAAACTGAGACAAATCAAGACTTAAACTAAAAGTTTTGTCTTATCCCTCTATTTATCATATGCTAACCTATTATTGTTTGTTAAATGGAATAGTTTTTTAGTGGGAGAGTTTTTTTATGGCTTGGGGATTTTCCAAATATATGTTCATACTTTCCTCATAATCTTCAGCAGATACTCCATAGTGTTGCAATATGCTTTGCTTATAAGATTGCATAATACTATCTCTTTCAACTCTGCTGTGAGCCTTTTCTAAAGACATTCTCTCTGCTTTGGACATATCAGAAAAAATATTTATCATTGTTTTTTCATCTATATTTGGTTGGGGATAATCTTTTTGTGAGCTGTTATCACAAGCACAAAACACTATAACAAACAATAAAATAAAGAAAATTATTTTTTTCATTATGTTTTTTAAAGTCTTTGCAATACCATCTCTATCAAATTTTTCATAGACTCCCCATAATCTGAAGCAAAACTACCGCGATACCTATTGGCTACAACATTGCAAATCGTCAAAGTCTTGTGTCCCAAACTCTTTCCTAAACAATAGAGAGCGGAGGTTTCCATCTCGTAGTTTGTTATTTTATAATTGTTGTAAGAGAATTTTGGCATTTTTGTGTTTATATCTTTTTCCCTCAAAGGCATACGCAATTCTCTACCTTGGGGTCCATAAAAACCCGGAGCCGTAACGGTTATACCCTTAGGTATATCAAAGGCTATTTTTTCCAAAAGTTCATCTGATGCACTCACGCCGTAAGGTACAGGCAAAAGAGCATTCCAGTCCATAAATTGAATAAAATTATGTTGTAATTCCTCTTCCAATACCTCGTGGCTAAGGTCATAGAACCACATCATACCATCTATACCCAAAACATATTTGCTACATATATAAGAGTTTATATCCATATCCTCTTGCATTGCCCCCGTAGTACCAAGTCTTATAAGATTCAAAGAGGTATGAGAATCTTTTATCTCCCTTGTTTTAAGGTCAATATTTTTGCAAGCATCTAACTCTGTCAACACTATATCTATATTATCCACGCCCATACCAGTGGAAAGCACTGTTATACGTTTTTGGTCAAACCACCCAGTGTGACTAACAATTTCCCTATTAGATTTTTTTACATCTATCTTTTGAAAAAAACTACTAACTGTTGCTACTCTGTTTGGGTCTCCTACAAGTATTACGTTCTCAGCCAACTCCTCTGGGAAAAGCCTTATATGATACAAACTACCCTCAGTGGAAAGCGTTAGCTCTGAAGCCTTTATTTTATTTTGTCTCTCCATTTTATTTATTTCTTTCTAATAGATTATTTATTAAGGTTTTAAGATTATTTTTGCGTTCTGCGTCTACTTGTATTCCTTCCAAAGAAGCCAAAGCCTTTTCTACATATAATTTTACCATATTTTCTACCTCTGTTTTTATATCGTATTTTTCAAAAATAGCTTTTACTTCGCGTATTTTTTCACTCACATTAGAAGAAATATTGTTATACAGTTCAAACAATCTGTGTTTGTCTTCATCGTTAGCCTTTTCTATTGCTTTTAGATAAAGCATAGTTCTTTTGTTGTCAGCTATATCTGTGCCTGCAACCTTACCAAAATCTTTCAAATCACTCCAAACATCCAAAATATCATCTTGCAATTGGAAGGCTATACCCATATACAGCCCTACCTCCGATAAGGCATTCATATCTTGAGCAGAAGCGTCTCCAACAATTGCCCCCAACTTCAAAGCACCCGCTATCAAAATACCTGTTTTGAGACTTATCATTGTGATATAATCTTTGGCTGCTATATCATTTCTTTTCTCAAAATTTATATCCAAAGCCTGTCCCTCACACACTTTAATAAAAACAGAAATAAGCGTTTTCATTAAATTATAAGTCTTTTCTTTCTCGCACAACAAAAGTTTTTCATAAGCCATAGCACAAACAACATCAGCAGAAAGTATTGCCATACTTGTTCCATATTTTTGATACAAAGTAGGTTTGCCTCTACGCAAAGGAGAAGCATCCATTATATCATCGTGTATCAATGTGGAGTTATGCAATAATTCTACTGCTTGTGCTGGATATTTTGCTTGACTTATATCATCAGAAAACATATCGGTAGCTATAAGTACCAAAAGCGGACGTATTCTTTTACCTCCTTGGTGTATAGCGTATTGTACTGGTTCATAAAGATTCAACGGCTGACGAAGAAAATCCATTTCTTCTATAAACTCATTTAGTTTTCCTTCTAATTGCTCAAAATTATACATAAGACTTTTTGTTTTTTTACTCTTAATGAATTGCAAAGATAGTATAATTTTCTTAAAAACAAAAGATAACACTCACATGGTATAAGTTATTTTCGTGTAAAATTTATCTCTTAATGGTTCTGAATAGTGTAATTTTGTAGTTGAAAATATTGTATTAAACAAATATGAATTTAAAAAAAATTATAACAATACTGCAAATTATATTCAGACCATTAATTTGGTTACTCAGCAAAATATTTATATTGTTGATAAATTTTTATAGGCATTGTATTTCCCCGCTAACTCCCCCTTCGTGTAGATTTACACCCACCTGCTCCCAGTATGCATTGGAGGCCATAAAAAAATATGGTCCTTTCAAAGGAGGTTTTTTGGCAATAAAAAGAATACTAAAATGCAACCCATGGGGCCCCAGTGGTTACGACCCCGTGCCATAATGAAAGCATATTGTTTTAAAGTACTTGTAATTTATTTCTTTTATAAGAGGAATAACTGCTTATCAACTCTTTTCTCTGCACAGCAAGTTCGGGTGCTATACCGCTAACATAAAAACTCATAGTCAAAACTTTACCTTCTTGCGTTACAGATATTTCGTCAGAAAGATTTTTTATCAAAAACAAAGAATTGTCCTCTGTTTGAGTATCTTCTGACAAAAGAGCAAAATATTTTCCTTCCGACTCTACGGTAAAACAAACTCCCTTTTTGTCTTTTTGAAAAATTATGTTGACTTTACCCTTTGTCAAATCAACTGCACTTGATAAAGCAACCGATATACTACCAAAATAATTGTGTATGTGATTTTCCCTACACAAACATTCTACAAACTGCTCTATTTTAAGAGTCTCATTATTATATATCTCTAGTACTTCCCTTTTCACAAAAACTTATACGTAATTTAACGCTCAAGGTTATAAAAATATTCATTTATTTTTGTCTTATAATAAGAAGAATACACAGGAGGCATTTCTTTAAATAACTCCATATCTCTATTTTTCAATTTCTTAAAGGCTTCAAAACTCTCTTTATCATCTTGTTTTTTATCAACGCCGGCAGTAGATTTTCTCTCATTATCTTTTTCTCTTGTCTTTTCTGCTTTTTCACTTTCCAACATACGAGTAAGTATTTCGTTTTGTCGTTTTATAGTATTTGCGTTTATTTTTTTGTTAACTATATCTTTTTCTGTTTCTTCCATATTTTTCAAAGCTTTATTGATATTGCCTGCAGCTTTTCCCTCAATTTCTTTTTGTTCTTGCAAATACTCCTCCATCATTTTACGTATCATTTCCTGTTGCGCCGCTGCTTTTGCTAATTCTTCGTTTAACTGTCTTGACTCTCCTATTTTATGAGGTTTGTTGCCTTGTTTTTCCAATTCTTTTTGCAAACGTTGTATTTCTTTGTTCAAAGCCTCTTGCATCTGTCTCATATTTTTTACACTCTTTTTTCCACCCGAAGAGGAAGGGTTTTTGCATTGTTTGTTAGAGGATTGTGAAGATTTTGATTGTTTGGACTGTGCTTGCTGTTGATTCATATTGTCCAAACTTTCTGCCAACAACAAAGCCAAATTATTCATCGAGGTCATAGCGTATTGTTGAGCAGAAGAGGCTTGGGTATTTGTTAAAGAATTATAAACACTTTGGTTATATTTCAACAACTTATCCAATGAAGAGTTGATATTTTCCCTAACTTTATAAGTTTGTTCATATATAGTGTTGCTTATTTGAGGCTGACGTTTGCTCATACTATACAAAGAGTCCGCAATATCCTGCATACTTTCCTTTATAGCATTTTGTTTGTTAATAATGTTTTGATAAGCAGGGTCATTTACCTTTGTATGTTGACAGGAATAAATAAGAGACTCCTCCTCTTTGGAAAGAGTTACCAAATTTTTGAGTATTTGACGCACATTGTCTATATCCTCCGCCAACTGCTCTTGCTCGCTTTCTTCCATATTTTTCTCCATTTGTTGCGCCATCTGTTGCATTTGTTGAGAAGCGTTTTTTTGATTTTGAGAAGCCTTATTTTTTTTGTTCTTGTCAATGTTTTCTTTTGCCTTTTGCATTTCTTGATTTATGGCTTGCTCTTTATCTTTCTCCCGCTTAAACTCAAAAGGATCCTCCAATGAGGCATCTTTTTTTTCTATTTCAGATATCTTTTGTTGCAACTCTTTGAACTCTTCATTTATTTGCTCCTGTTGTTTGGCAAGGTCGTCTTTGTCTCTGTTTTTTTGCAAAGTTTGTTCTGACAATTTTTCTTGTTTATCGGACAATTCTTTGAGTTTATCTATGGTCTCATTAATGTTTTTCTCTACATCTAAACGCTTATATAATTCCAAATTCTTGTCTAATTGCTTAGACAATTCCTCATTTCTTTCTTGCAACTGTTGAAGGCTCTCATTTAGTTTTTCTTTGTTAAGATTTTGTTTTGTAAGTTGCTCTATTTGTTTTATTAAATCTTTAAGATCCTTATTTTCCAATTTTTCAAAGAGTTGTTCTATTTGTATTTGTTTGTTTAACAATTCTTCATTTGTGTTTTTATACTTTTCTTCCAAAGAAATATTTTCACTTATTTTCTCCCTTACATTTTCTATGCTTTGTCTTATTTGTTCTTGGCGATTTTTCAATTCCTCCAACTCTTGCTTATCTTTCCAAGTAAGTTCTTTGGTTTCTGTAAGTTTTTTTGTTAATTCGTTTATTTTCTTTTGCAAATCTCTTAACTCTTTTAGAGTATTATCTGTTTGTTTGTTAATATCTTGTGTATTGTTTTCTACCCTTTGTTCTACTTCTTTGTTATCGGGTATGGAAATATTAAAATTTTGGCTTTTAGTACTCTTGGCTCCGTGTATTTGGTCATTGTCCCAAACTTCAAAATAATACTCTATCTTATCTCCCGCTTTTATTTCATATTGAGCCAAATCCAAAAAATAATAAAACTCTTGAGCGTTTTCTCTCATAGTGATAGGCAAAGATTGTTTATGGTCGGTTACCTTATCATTGCTTGTTTTTCTTAGGTGAAATTCTAAAAGCGAAAAACCATAGTCATCTTTAATCTGTCCACGAAAATATATTTTGTCTGCCAAATCATTTTCTCTTTCTTCTATAACAGCTATTTGCGGTTTCTCATCCTTTACCACATTGACAAAAAAAGCAAGACTATCCACAGAAAGCGTCTTGGAATTTTTCATTTTTATGCTAATATTTTGAGAAGAAAGATATTTAACGCTATGCTTTGTTAAATCTTTTTTAACCTCAAGTTTTTGGAGATTGTCATTACTCTTAAAAAACACTTGCTCAGCATCCTTACTCCTTATTATCCAATTAACAATGCTACCCTCAGCAATGGACATATCAGTAACATTATTGATAATTTCTTTCTTTATACCCGTATATTGCGGATAAATAACCTCTGCTGTCAAATCGGTCAACACTGGCTTAGGCGAGACACTAATGGTATACATTTGGCTTTTTATACCTATGGCTTCAAATTGTACTGTACTTGTTTTTTGTATTTGCGTAATGGTGTAAAGAAAATGAGTTTTATCCTTTTTTTTCATTTCCAAAGCCTGCCCATTTATTATTATATTGACTTTATCGGGTAGCATTTCTCCTCTAACAACAACTTCAATATTTACATCATTGTGCTGTACAACTTCTTTATCTGGTTCAAAAACAAAATAAAAAGGTGCTGGCTTTTGATAAAAAACATTATGATTGATGTACCTCGCTGTAGGTTCGGAAAACAATTTTGGAAAACAACAGCACGACAGCACAAACATACCTATAACCCCCGCGAGTATTTTAGCATATTTTCTGGTTTTGCTTTTGTTAATAGCCTTATAGAAAGGAATTTTGGAAAGAGATAAGGTTTTTTGTTCTATAGCAGCCAACAAAAGAGAATTATCATTACTATCAGAGTTAGATAATTCTTGCAATTCCAAAAGATTAAGCAATTTGTCTTTTATTTCAGGGAAGTATTCACCTATAATTTTTGCGGCTTGTTTATGGGAAATAGTTTTGCCAATGGAAAAAATCTTTGCTATAGGCACTATTACCCAAACAGCCAATACAACTACAGCCAACAAAAGATAAGCATAAAAAATAACAGTCCTCACGTTTTGACTTTGCCAACCAAAATATTCCACTAAAGCAAGAACAATAAAGAATATTATAAGCAACAACAAAGTATAAACTACTCCTCTTATTACAAGATTTTTATAATAAGAACGAATAAAAGAATTTAATTTCTCTATTATTATGTTACCCATATAGTTGTTAAAACACATAAAAGTACTCTGCAAAGTTATATAATTTTTTTGTATTTTCAATAAGTTACAAAGACTTGTAATAAGTTAGCACAGATATACAACAAAAAAGGAGCCGAGTCTGTTTTAGAATTGGCTCCTTTTTTGTTGAAAATAGTTTGTTAAAAAAGCAGTTTTTTACATTTTTACCTTAAAAAATACAGATATATTACATGCATCTATAATTCTGTTATTTTGGTTCTTGTATTCTTTAAGTTCTATTGGCAATTTAGAGCGTTTATCTTGTAAATAACCTCCTAATACATCTCCTTTCAAACCAAAAGACATTTTATTTACCTCAACGCCAAAGCCTAAACCAAGTTTAACATAAAAGCCCAATCTATTTATTGCATCCAAATCTTTTCTGTTATAAGTTATATTCTCCACACCATCCAAAAAGCCAACACTCATATTACTCTCTGCAAACAAAGTTTCATTAAGATGATATTTATATCCAACTATCGCTCCTATACCATACAGCCCAATAGATTCGGTAAGATTACTACTATATCTTGCTCCCACCTCAGAAGCAAAGACTTCTAATCCCAAATAATCTTTAGAATTATCCCAACCTATAGTAAAATAATACTTTGTAGTAGCAAAATTATTTCGTTCATAATCTATAGAAGAAATACCAGACCTATTAAAAAAATTACTAACTCCAAACTCTAAATTGGTAAAAAATTTATACTTCTCTTCCACTACCTGAGCAGAAGCAATCAAACAAACAGATAATACTGCCATTAAAACAAATGCTCTCTTCATTTTTTAATGTTATTTTGTTAATAATATATTACTTTACTTTTGTGAATGCGTCTGTATAATATTCATTTTCCTCTTCGTCATAAACAGTCAAAACCATTTTATCTTTTGTTAAAGATAGTATTGTTGCAGTTGCATACTCTCCCTCTAAGGCTAAGGTAAGTTGGTTTCCTTTTAACGTCCAAGTAAATGTAGAATGTTCATCCAAAATCTCTTCCCCTGTTGGATAAACAATGTAAAAATCTGTGTAACCCGTACCATCTTTTTGAAATGTGAGCAAATTATATGTGTTAATTTCATCCTCCTCAAATTCCTCTCCAATACGCCATGTGCCATAGAGCAAAGATTTGTTTATACCCGCTTCATTTAGTGTTGTTTTGTTATCGTCGTCATCATCTCCACAAGCAACGAAAGAAAAGGTCAAACTTCCGACCATAAACAACAATAAAAATTTTTTAAAAATACGTTTCATAAATCCTTAATCTCTGTTATTAACCATCGAGCCATCGGGGTTATTAGTTAAACAATTTAATCTGTATCTTAATTCAATTTATAAGCATGGACTTTTACAAGAGTTATTTTCTCATTTGCAGAGGCACAAATACTATCTAATTTTATCATTGAGTAAGGTATAAATTCTTTAATATAGTCTACAAAAAGATAGTACTCACTCTCAGGCAACTTTTCTTTTGAAAACAATGTTCCATCCAAAAGTTTAATGTGTTGTTTTTTTAGAAAACGATTTAGATTAGTTCGCCAAACAGTTTTAGTTTTATCATCTCTACCAATAGTTGAAACAAGAGCAGAGCGACTTAAAGAATCTTTACCATATTTTATAATACGCTCTGCAAAACGAGGTAACATATCATAACATAATTCTGTATTGTATTGCTTTCCATTTTTGTCAAATAAATATACATTAGGCATCGGCATCTTAGGAGTACCTCTATCAAAATAACACATAAGTCCACCTTTATCCATAGAGGCATCTATAGATTGAATAACATCTTTCTTACATAAACCATAATCTACAACGTATGTTTTGGTTGTTACACAAGAAAAAAACAAAAACACAACAAATAAAGCAAACAATATATTTCTCATACAATCATCACTTTTCTTTTCTAAAACAAAAACATATCTCAAACGCTCACATATTAGTTTTTGCAAAGGTATAAAATAAAAACAATAACGACCAAACTATTTGATAATAAATTTATAATGAAGCGATTTCCTCTTCTGAAACTTTTGTATCTATTTGAGGGGCGGCTATATCTTTTAATAAAACAAAGTGTAAAATGTTTGAAATTGTTTTTTTATCGTTGTAAAGTAATGGTTTGATTTTGGGAAATACTTCTTGCAAGGAGGGAATTGTAAAATGTTGTAAGATAAAATTATATATAGGTTGGAAAATCTTAGGTTCTATATCGTATTTCTTTTCGGAAAGTTTTAAAGCATAATATATACCTATTGCAACAGCCTCACCATGTGATAGTTGTTTGTCTTTTGGCAAATAAGAATAATAACTCTCAAAGGCATGTCCTAAGGTATGACCAAAGTTAAGAATTTTTCTTTTTCCAATGTCTAAAACATCCTCTTGTACAATTTGTTGCTTAAGCGTTACACAACGAAAAATAAACTCGTCTTCTATTTCTTTAACATTATTTTTTTCAATAAAACGCGTAAGGTATTCTTTATCTGCAACCAAGAAAGTTTTTAACATCTCTCCAACCCCGCCAAGTATTTCTTTATCAGACAAAGTTTGCAAAAACGAGGTATCAAAAAAAGTAAGTGTATTGGTATTAAATGTTCCTATGGCGTTTTTTACTCCATTAAGGTTAATTCCTGTTTTATAACCTATGGCAGCATCTATCATAGATAGAAGCGTTGTAGGAATATTTATATTTTGTATCCCTCTTTTGTAAATAGATGCAAGAAAACCTCCTATATCGGTTATTACTCCTCCTCCCAAAGAAATCAAGAGCGAATGTTTATCCGCATTGCTTTCCAAAAGAGAGGAGGAAAGATTTTTTATAGTTTCAAAACTCTTGCTCTCCTCTCCCGCTGGTATTTCCAAAAGAGTCGCTCCATAATCAGCAATTGCTTCCACTCGCTCCAAAAGCAAAGGCAAACAATATTCTCCTGTATTTTCATCTATAAGAATAAGTATTTGAGAAAATTGTTTGTCTTTGAGATAGGTTTGCAATTGTTCTAAACCGTACATAAATTTGTTATACGTTAAATCTAAAATGCATTATATCACCATCTTGAACAACATATTCCTTGCCCTCCACGGCAATTTTACCAGCTTCTTTACAAGCGGCTTCGCTACGATATTTTACATAATCTTCGTATTTAATAACCTCAGCACGTATAAATCCTTTTTCAAAGTCTGAGTGTATAACTCCTGCGCATTGTGGAGCCTTATCACCTTTGTGAAAAGTCCAAGCACGAGTTTCCTTTGGTCCTGTGGTCAAAAAGGTTTCAAGGTTAAGCATCTTATAAGCTGATTTTATCAAACGATTTACTCCACTTTCTTTTAGACCTAACTCTTCTAAAAACAATAATTTATCTTCGTACGAGTCCAATTCTGCAATTTCTTCCTCAGTTTTGGCAGCAATAACAAGCACTTCGGCATTTTCTTTCTCCGCCATTGCTTTAACTTGTTCTACATATTTATTCCCAGTTTTGCAAGATTGTTCATCAACATTGCAAACATATAATATAGGCTTAGCAGTAAGAAGACACAATTCCTTTGCGGCGGCAAGCAATTCTTTGTTATCAAAAGTTACTTCTCTTGCATTTTTGCCTTGTTGCAAAACTTCTTTATAAGCTTTTATTACTTCAAAAGTATCTTTGGCTTTTTTATCTCCGCCTACTTTGGCAATTTTTTCAGTTTTAAGATAACGCGACTCTATGGTTTCTAAATCTTTGAGTTGCAATTCGGTATCTATTATTTCTTTATCACGTATAGGGTCAACGCTACCATCCACATGAACAATATTATTATCATCAAAGCACCTCAACACCTCTATAATAGCATCGCATTCCCTTATATTGCCAAGAAATTTATTACCCAATCCTTCTCCTTTGCTTGCTCCTTTTACCAAACCAGCAATATCAACAATCTCCACCGTTGTAGGCACAATTTTCTCTGGCTTATCTATTTCAGCCAAAACGTTCAAACGCTCATCAGGTACGCTTATCATACCAACATTTGGCTCTATGGTACAGAAAGGAAAGTTTGCTGATTGAGCCTTTGAATTACTAAGACAATTAAACAAAGTTGATTTGCCCACATTAGGCAAACCAACTATACCGCATTTCAATGACATATATATGTATTATTTCTTGTCAGAAGACTCATTCTTACTTACTTCTTTGATAAACTCGTCAGAAGTTACCTTCTTTGTGCTAACTATAGTTTTGTCTTTGAATAGTTGCGTCATTTGTCTATCAACCAAAAAGTTATATACTTGAGAGGTTTGCTCTCTCTCGTTCAACATGTCTTTAGCAATTTTGTCCATACGTTGCTGAAAGTCTTTTTGCTCCTCTTCGCTCATATTTGGCATAACAGGGAAGTAGTTAGGCAAAAGTTCTGTCTTATAGTAGTTGATTATATCTTCGTCTTTTACAACTATTTTGTAATCCTCTACAAGTTTGCTCTCTATAAGCTGTCTTTTAACTTCGTTCATATACTTTTCTGCATCTTTTTCCAAAGCCTCAGCAGTAAGTTTTCCATCAGAAGTTTCTATCAACCAACGTTTAAGAAATTCTGTAGGCAATTCCATCTTGGTATCTTTAATCAATTGCTCGGCAACTTTGTTGAAAAAGTAACTATCTGCTTGTTGAGCGTATGTTTTGCAAATATCTTGTTTTGCAACCTCTTTAAATTCAGCCTCAGTTTTTATATCTTTGTCTTTGTAAGCACGTTTGAAAAACTCCTCGTTCATTTCCGCCATATTCATTCGCTGAATATTGGTAATTGTATAGGTACATTCAGAAACAAACTCTTTGCACTCTTCTGCTTTTTTGTGCAGAACAGTAGCAAGTTGATTAACGTCCTTAAAAGCTTTATGTGGTTTGAAAGTTATTTTTGCTTCTTTTTTCTTACCTAAGAATTTGTCTTTTATAGTTTTTAAAGCAATGTGGTCAACAAATATTGTTGCATCAGTATCTATACCGCCCTCTTTCTTCTCTCCATTTTCATTTAATTCTTCCAAATGACCATAAAGCATATCTTTTTCACCAACAGTCTCTGGTGTTTCCAATTTGCCATATCGCAAACGTATATCCTCTACAAACTTAGTCAAAGTTTCCTCCGTAGGCTCTATTTCGTAAAGAGTGGTCTTTTCTTTTTCCAAGTCTACAGAAAATTCTGGTTGAACCGCAATATCAAAGTAAAAAACAAAAGTAGTATCCTTTTCCCAATCAATTTTAGGCGTTTTCTCATTGTCAGCCAAAGGAGAACCCAAAACTTTTATTTTATTATCAGAAATATATTTGTAAAGATTATCTGACATCAAATGCTCTACTTCTTGAGCCTTTATAGGAGTCTCATACATCTTTTTAACCATAGACATAGGCACTTGTCCCGGACGAAAACCCGGCATATTTACCTTTTTTCTTTGGTCTTTAAGTTGTTTTTCCACCACCTCACGATAATCTTTTTCTTCTAATTCTATTTTCAAAGAGAAAGTTAAATCTCCTGTTTTTTCTTGACTTACATTCATTTTAATTAAAAATATTTATTACCTGTTTTGTTAAAAAAATCTCTTACTACAATTATAAAAATATATTCTTTAAAATTGTTTTACCAAATATTAGAAATTGCAAATTTACAAAAAATTATTTGTTTGACAAAAAAATTACTCTTACCTTATCACTTTAAAACAGGCACAGCCTGTTCTATATGGGCAGAGCCATGATAAAAAACATTCTGTAACGGCTGTGCCCTTATAAGAGAGGCTGAGCCTCAAAAAAGTAGTAAAAAAATTTTTCGGGAAATCGCGTAAATAGGTATTTAAAAGTAAAAAATAAGGGTGCTACTACTGATTATCAATTACTTAACCTTTTTCGAAGGGTCAAAAATGGGCATTTTTCTTGATTTTCAGCGTT
>CAZVEO010000063.1:0-14316 GCA_964626385.1 uncultured Bacteroidaceae bacterium | reverse complement strand
TCCGTTAAATGTAAATGTCTCTCCATAACACAAAGTCTCCGTAATACTTGCTGTATTTTGTGGCAAAATGGTAAGATTAATTGTGTAGTTGGTATCACAATCTCCGTTTTGTCCTGCAACGGTCGTAGTGTATGTACCAGTAGCGTTATAGGTCTGTCCGTTAAATGTAAATGTCTCACCATAACACAAAGTCTCAGTAATACTTGCTGTAATAGTTACTATCGTTTGGGAAGTGGTAAAATCAAAAGACATTGTTGAGTCTGAAGTGTATTGTATATTTGTTATACTCAAATCTACTGCTGTACCATCGTTTAACTGTGGGGAATTAGGAGCGTTAGAAGAAAAAGAAGTAATTCCACTAATAGAGCCAAAAGGAGCATTAACAGTAACACCGTCAGCAACTACTCCGGTTGAAGGTTCTATAAACCAACCTCTTTGAGTTGGAGTAACGTTTAGACTATTATCTCCAGTGTTGAGCCAAGCATTTATTTTTACACTATCTCCATGATAAATCAACATTCCTTCGCCGGGAAGAAAAGCATCCCAACCTTGTTTTTTTCGCATTTCAAAAATAAAAAACTCGTTGCTATTGGCTACACCAAAATAATAACCTGTATCCATTGTACCATCTATTGCCCGCAGAGGTACATTATTTCTCGAGGTAGAAAGTGTATCTACATAACTCACCCAATTGGTTATAATTTTTTCTCCTATAGAAAGATAAGGCGGAGTATCTCCATTGTTGTTATAGGAACCGCTTGCCATAAGGTCATAACGTCCTGTGGTTACAGAATTACCTCCTGATTCGGAATAATCTGTGTCGTAATTGTCTGGCAAACCCAAAACATGACCAAACTCATGGCACATTGTACCTATACCGTCCATTTGTGTAGAACTCCTTTTCTCTGCCGAGCAAGCATAAGTCCAAATATATTTTCCATCCCTAACCTCATCATAAGCCCATAAAACCCAACGATGTGGCCAAATTTCGTCCTCATTACCGGTGGTAGACTCTGGTGTGCCTGCAAAAATAATGTGAAAACCATCTACATAACCATCGTTGTCATTATCAAAATGTGAAAAGTCTACATAAGGGTCTACAAGTTCCAAAACATCATGTACAAAAACTTGATAACCATAGTCCTCATTTTCTCCATTATAATTGCCATAGTAAGCCATATTTTGTGGCAAAGTATAGGGTCCAACAACTCTTATAGCCATTTCAAACATGTTGTTGGAATTATCTAAATAATAATCCTTAACACTACCATAGCCATTAAAATTTGATTGTGAAGTTAGATTTACAAAATCTTGGTTGGTATAGGTAAAAGAAAGGTCGGCAAAATCTACCAAAATAACCAAAAGACTATCCGTGCCTATTGTAGGAAAAGAACCTGTTCGCAAAGGTGTATTTTGCGGAGCATTCCATTGTTGTAATTTGCTTTGGACTTGCAATGAGGAGTATCTTAAATCCTCTGTTAAAGTGGCAACAAAATTTCTCTCCTCTTGATTTCTTTCATTTGGATTGCAAGCCAAAATTTGAGAAGGTATCAAACTTCCTCTTTCATCCCTAATGGCATAGACAAAATCTCCATCAGAATTTTTCAAAAGGGTATAACCATCTAGGGTTTTAGCCCAATGTACTTTTTCATCACCTTGAAGTATGAAAGTAAGTTGTTTGCCGTTACTTTGTTTTATGGTTTTTGCCGTGGGGTTGGCAGGAATAGAAAAACAGTTGCAATAGAACAAGATAGTTGCAATAAATAAACAGATATACGATAGTTTTTTCATGATTAATAATAAAAATTTATTAAAAAACGGGAGCAAAAGTAACAAAAAAGACTAATATATTATGATATACAAATAAAATTATTTTGTAATTTTGCACCCTATTAGTTAAATGTTGAGACTAAGATTATATCGGAAATATGGGGACTATTATTATATCAATATTATTTGTTTTGGTCGTTGCTATTGTTGGTTTTTGCTTTGTAAAAATTGTCAAAGAGTTTGTACTCAATGAGCAGAAAAAAACAATACTTGAAATTCAAAAAATATCTGAGGCAGAAGTTAGAAAAACTTTGACTCCAATACAATTGCAAGCCTACGAAAGATTGGTTTTGTTTTTGGAAAGAATCAAGCCCGATAACATAGTAAAGAGATGTTTTCAAGCAGGAATGGATGCCCGGTTGTTAAAAGATGTTATGATAAAGAACATCAATGATGAATACGAACATAATCTTTCACAGCAATTGTATGTGTCTTCTGAGTGTTGGTTGAGAATAAAAAACGCAAAAGAGGATATAGTCAACACACTAAACGTTTTGACAACTACAATTGATGAGAATACATCTCCGACAGCCTTTGCTGGAGAAGTTTTTGAACATCTTTCAAAGGGGGCAAACCAAATAGAATTAGCACAAGATTTTCTAAAACAAGAAATTCAAGCAAAGTTTAAATAAATATTTCTGTTGTTATTATCACTTGTTACAAAATATAAGCATATAAATGGAAAATAAATTGAGTACAAAAAATACAATTAACTTTCTCAAAAGGAATAAAAAGACGTTACTAATAACATTTGTAGTTAGTGCTGTAGTATCTGCAGGGCTTTCTTTGTTATTACCAAACTATTATAAAGCACAAGTATTACTATTGCCAAGTGCTGTAAATTCTATTTCTAAGGCAATACTCAACGATGGAGATAAATTAGACCCATATCTTTTTGGTAAGGAAAAGGATAGTGAGTATATCTTAGAGTTGTTGGGAAGTGGTGAGATTTTGAGTAAAACGGTTAGTAAATTTAACCTCAAAGAACACTACGGTATCAAAGAAAATGGTAATGTGGGTGATGAGTTGGTCTATCTTAAATTACAGAAAAATATAAAAATAAAACGCTCTGATTTTTTTGGTGTAAAATTGATGGTTTGGGACAAAGACCCTAAATACGCAGCCGATATAGCCAACTATATGACTGAGCAACTTTCTAATCTAAGATATAGAATGAAGCAAGCAAAGTCTGATAGTATAAAAATGTGCTTGGAAAGAACAAAATTAAACTTGGAGAAAGAATATTTGCAATATAAGGACTCTCTTCATAGAGTTATGACAGAAAGTAATATATATTCTCCTTTGACTTACTCAGACCGTGTTATGCAAGAGATGGCCAAACAAATAGCGGCAGGCAACACTGCAGGAGTACAGCGTTTGGAAGCTAAAATGGCTCATTTGGTCAAATATGTTTCCGATATTAACAAGTTCAGTACTTTGGTAGAGGAAAAACAAGAATTATGGGAAACTTGGGATCAGTTCTATCACCAAGCAATACTTGATTTAGAAGCTAATATACCTGCTGATTTTGTGGTAGAATATGCTTATCCATCAAGTGCAAAGGACAAACCTAAAAGAAGTGTCATAGTATTAATTGCTGCTTTGTTGTGTACTCTCATAGCAACAGAGGTTTTGATATTGAGAGAAAAACGCAACTCTTCTACAACAAAAGATGGACAAACTCTCGAGGCATAACAAAATTACTTATTTGATTATTGCCATACTGTGTTTATTGTTTTTGCTACTGGGGTATGGTGCTATAGAATGGGGCATAGATTGGTTTGCTTTTGTGCCTATAGTTGTGTTGGTTGTAATGTTAATGATTTTGCATTTTAATTACACAATGTTTGCCATTGCACTCTTTACTCCTTTTTCTATTTTTACTAAATATGAACTGTTTTCGGTCGCTATTCCTACCGAACCTATGCTTATACTTACCACTCTTATATTTTTATTTGAGATAAGTATGAAACAAAAATTGCCCTCTATATTTTACAAACACTCAATATCAAAATGGATAATCTTTTCTTTGCTTTGGATAGCAATAAGTATGATTTTCAGTTCTGACTTTGTTGTTTCTGTCAAACATCTTATAGCTAGGTTGTGGTTTGTTATTCCTTGTTATTTTATGATGTTGCTACTGTTTAAGGATTCAAAAAAAATATTGGGTTTTGTTGCTTGTTATGGTTTGGCTTTGAGCATTGTAATATTTATTAGCACTGTGAAATATGCTTTAAAAGGTTTTGACCATGCTTTTGCTAATTATATTATGACACCTTTCTATAACGACCATACTGCTTACGGAGCAGCAATAGGACTGTTTTTTCCTATTTCTTTTTATTTCTTATTTGCAAAAAAAACGCTCTATAACAATGTTTGGCTTAGAGTGTTGTTTGGCTTTATTTGTATTTGCCTTCTAACCGGGTTTGTATTTTGTTATGCTCGTGCGACATGGCTTAGTATTTTTGTTGCCTTTGGTGTGTTGGTTTTAGTCAAGTTGAAGGTGAGTAAGAAATTTGTTTTAACTGCAAGCGTAGTAGGAGTAATATTGTTTGCTCTTACATGGTCTGTTATAAAAGATAGAATGTCTCAAAATTCTCAAGATTCTTCAGGTAATATAGTTGAACATATACAATCCATAAGCAACATATCAACCGATGCTTCCAATACAGAAAGGCTTAATCGTTGGGCATGTGCTTTGGCTATGACTAAGGAAAGACCTATTTTTGGTTTCGGTTTTGGAACTTATCAGTTTGAATACGGCAAATTTCAAAAATCCAAAGACCTAACCATTATTTCAACCAACGAAGGAACAGTTGGCAGTGTACATAGCGAATACTTAGGACCTTTATGTGAAACAGGTATTTTGGGTTTGATAACTATGTTGATGATTTTTGGTTACACTATATACACTGGTATAAGAGCCTATTATAGAATAAAGGACAAAAATAAGGCTAATCTTATTTTATTCTTAACTGTGAGTTTGATAACTTATTATGTACACGGCATAATGAACAATTTTTTAGAAACGGATAAATTGGCTGTACCTTTCTGGGCTATGACAGCAATGATAGTAGCCTTAGATACTTATAGTGAAAAAGAAAATATTACTACTAACGATATAAAAACACATAAATAAATGAAAAATTTCTTAACGGCATTATTTGGAAACAAATCACAAAGAGATTTAAAAGAAATAAATCCAAAATTAAAGCTTTGCCTTGAAGCATACGATAAAATACAAAATTTGTCCAACGATGAATTGAGAGCAAAAACAAAAGAATTTCGTTCCATAATAAACGAAGCAATTAGTTCTGAAGAGGAAGAAAAACAAGGTATAAAACAGAGGTTGGATACTGATTTTGATATTTCTGTAGAGGAGAAGCAAAAATTATATGAAAGAATAGAGTCTTTGGACAAAAAGATATATGAAAAAACACAGAACGTTCTAAAAGAAATACTGCCCGAAGCTTTTGCGGTCGTAAAAGAGACCGCTAAACGATTTTTTGATAACGAGGAAGTAGAGGTAACAGCAACAGATTTTGACAGAGACTTGTCTGCTACAAAGGATGCCATACGCATAGAAGGCAATAAAGCATATTACAAAAACGAGTGGATGGCAGGTGGCACAATGATACATTGGGATATGGTGCATTATGATGTACAACTTATAGGCGGTATAGTCTTACACGAAGGAAAAATAGCCGAAATGGCCACTGGTGAGGGAAAAACTCTTGTAGCTACATTGCCTATTTATCTTAATGCCTTACCAGGCAAAGGAGTACATGTTGTAACCGTAAACGACTATCTTGCCAAACGAGACAGCGAATGGATGGGACGTTTGTTTGAGTTTCATGGTCTTAGTGTAGATTGCATAGACAAACACGAGCCAAATTCCGAAGAAAGACGCAAAGCCTACAATTGCGACATTACATACGGAACAAATAACGAATTTGGTTTTGACTATTTGAGAGATAATATGTGCAATAACACTAATGAAATAGTACAAAGAGAACATAACTATGCCATAGTGGACGAGGTAGATAGCGTGCTCATAGACGATGCTCGTACGCCTTTGATTATTTCTGGTCCTACACCTAAGGGAGAAGACCAAGAATTTGAACGTTTTTGCCCTATAATAGAAAAACTCTACAACGCACAACGTCAATATGTAACTACAGTTATAGCAGACGCAAGAAACTTGCTTAGCAAAGCTGAACGCACAAAGGAAGAGACTGCAGAGGGAAGTAAGTTATTATTGAGAGCTCATCATGGTTTGCCAAAAAACAAAGCCCTTATCAAACTATTATCTGAGCAGGGAATGAAACAATTGATGCTAAACGCTGAAAACTTCTATATGCAAGACCAATCCAAGGAAATGCACGTTGTGGATGATGACCTTTATTTTGTTATAGAGGAGCAACACAATACAATAGAATTGACAGAAAAAGGTATGGACTTTCTTGCTAAGATAGGAGAAGACCCTAAGTTTTATATTTTGCCCGATGTCGGTTCTCAAATAGCAGATTTGGAAAACGAAGACCTATCTGCAGAGGATAAAGCACAAAAGAAGACAGAAATAATGCAGAATTTTGCCGTTCAAAGCGATAGGGTACATACCATAAATCAATTATTAAAAGCATATGCTTTGTTTGAGAATAATGTAGAATATATTGTTGTAAACGACCAGGTAAAAATAGTTGATGAACAAACAGGTCGTATAATGGAGGGTAGAAGATATTCTGATGGATTACATCAGGCAATAGAAGCAAAGGAAAAAGTAAAGGTACAAGCAGCAACACAAACTTACGCAACTATTACTTTGCAAAACTACTTCCGTATGTACAAAAAACTTGCCGGTATGACAGGTACTGCAGAAACGGAGGCTGGAGAGTTTTGGAATATTTACAAACTTGATGTTGTTACCATACCGACCAATCGTCCTGTTATACGTATAGACCACGAAGACCTTATATATAAGACAAAGAGGGAGAAATTTGCTGCCGTAATAACAGAGGTAGAAAACATAAGAAATGCAGGAAGACCAGTTTTGATAGGTACTGTGGATGTTGAAACTTCTGAGTTGTTGAGCAAAATGTTGAAATTAAGACACATTCCTCATCAGGTTCTAAATGCTAAACTCCACCAAAAAGAAGCAGAAGTTGTTGCCCTTGCAGGTAGAGCAGGAGCTGTAACTATTGCTACCAATATGGCCGGTAGAGGTACGGATATCAAATTAGGAGCTGGAGTAAAAGAAGCCGGAGGACTTGCTATCATAGGCACAGAAAGACACGAATCAAGACGTGTAGATAGACAGCTTCGCGGTCGTGCAGGTAGACAGGGCGACCCTGGTAGCAGTCAATTCTTTGTTTCTTTAGAGGATAAACTTATGCGTCTGTTTGGTTCGGAGCGTATGGTTAAGATGATGGACAGGTTAGGAATCAAAGAAGGTGAAGTAATACAACATCCTCTTATGACACGTAGCATAGAAAGAGCCCAAAAGAAAGTAGAGGAGAATAACTTTGGAATACGTAAGCGTCTTTTGGAATACGATGACGTTATGAATAACCAACGTACTGTTATATACACCAAACGACACAATGCACTATATGGCGACAAACTATCTATTGATATCTCCAATATGCTATACGACTGTATAGCAGTTATGATAGATAGGAATGATTATGAGTACGCTGATTTGCAAAATCAATTTATGACAGACTTTGGTTTTGAGTTTCCTATAGATGAACAGACCTATAATAAAGGAAGGAAAAATCAAATAAAAGAAGATGTTTTTGAAGCCGTATACAAATGGTATAAAGAACGTATGGAAAGAGTTGCTACTTTGGCTTTTCCTTTTGTAAAAAATTTGGTAGAAAACAAGTCTTCAAGATTTGAAAATGTAGCCTTCCCTATCACAGACGGAATTAAGGTTATCACCGCAATAGCACCTATAAAGAAAAGTTATGAAAGTGAGGGTAAAGAAATTGCCTTATCAGTAGAGAAAAGTATAACTTTGCAAATCATAGACAATGCATGGAAAGAACATTTGAGAAACCTTGATGATTTGCGTCAAAATGTACAAAATGCATCTTATGAGCAGAAGGACCCTCTTGTAATATATAAATTAGAGAGTTTCAATTTGTTTGAACAAATGCTGATAGATATCAACAAAGATATATCCTCATTCCTTTGTAGAGCATCTTTGCCTATAGCAACCAACAATATAAGGGAAACTGAAGAGCCAACAACAGATACAAAAGGGCTAAAAACTTCAAGAGAGGACAACAACCAAACTTCTACTAACCCACCACAAGAAGAGAAACATAGACCTATAGTAAAAGAGAAAAAAATAGGAAGAAACGACCCTTGCCCATGCGGTAGTGGTAAGAAATACAAAAATTGTCATGGAAAGAATCTAAACGATTAATCTTATAAGTCAGCACAGATTAAGCCTGTGCTAAACTTATAAAAATCTATACTGACTCATAAAAATAAAAAAAATGCTCCGTTGAATAAAAATAATTCAACGGAGTAAAAATTTTATAAATATTATGAAGAAATAAATTACTATTCTTCTTCTTTATTTTCTTCTTCGTATGCTTTCAACAGTTCATTTTGAACATCTGTAGGTACCGCTTGATACTCTGCATATTTCATTGTGAAAGTACCTCTACCTGAGGTCAAAGAAGAAAGTGCGGTTGAATATCTATTCATTTCAGCCAAAGGTGCCTTAGCCTTAATAATTTGATATTTACCTTCGGAGTCCATACCCATAACTATTGCACGTCTGCCTTGCAAATCGGTCATAACTCCACCCATAAGGTCTGCAGGCACAGTTACAATAAGGTCATAAATAGGCTCAAGAATCTTAGGAGCAGCGTTTTTGAAAGCCTCTTTAAATGCATTTCTTCCTGCAAGTTTGAAAGCCATTTCATTACTATCCACAGGGTGCATTTTGCCGTCAAAAACATTGACAACAATATCTCTTGCATAAGAACCTGTCAAAGGACCTTCTTCCATTTTTTCCATTATACCTTTAAGAATTGCAGGCATAAATCTTGCATCTATAGCTCCACCAACAATACAGTTGTTAAATATCAACTTTCCACCCCAAGAAAGTTCTATTTCCTCAGTACCACGTATTGGGTATTTGGTTTGTTTTGCCATTCCTTCTGTATAAGGTTGTATATAAAGAAATACTTCTCCAAATTGTCCTGCACCACCAGATTGTTTTTTGTGTCTATAAGAAGCCTCAGCATCTTTAGTTATAGTTTCTCTATAAGGTATTTTTTGAGTATAGAATTCGGTCTTTACTTTATAAACATTGTCCAAATACCATTTTAAAATATTTATATGGAACTCACCCATACCACCAACAATGGTTTGCTTGCTTTCTCTTGCTATCTCAAAACGCATAGCAGGGTCATGAGAAGTAAAGTCATTAAGAGCAGCTCCCAATTTCTCTTCCTCAGTAGAATCCAACGCTCTTATAGCAGTAGTAAATATTGGCTCAGGGTAGTCAACTTTTTCTACCTTTATACCTTGATTCTTTGCTGAAGTAAGAGTATCGCCAACCTTTACAGCTTTTAATTTAATTGTAGAAACAATATCTCCCGCAAGTGCTTTGTCCACTGCAGTACGATTTTTGCCTACATTAACACTTATTTGAGAAAGTCTTTCTTTGCTTGCATCTCTTGAATTGACAAGGTCAGCACTTGCAACAATTTCTCCCTCCATTACTTTCATAAAGGAAATCTCTCCAACATGAGATTCGTTTGCTATCTTAAACATATAAACAACAGCATCCTTTGTTGCATCATAAGTAGGTTTATTGCCATCCTCATACTTCAAAGTATTTATTGCTTCATTAGGAGCAGGAACATTATTGCAAATAAACTCCATCATTCTGTCAACACCAATATTTTCTCTTGCAGAAACACAAACCACAGGATAAATACTTCTTGAAGCAATACCCATTTTCAAACCTTTACGAATGTCTTCCAATGAAAGGTCGCCTTCTTCAAAATATTTTTCCATCAAAGCATCATCTCCCGTAGCAGCATTTTCCACAAGTTTCATACGCAACTCCTCTACCTTATCATTTTCTGAAGCAGGTATATCTGTTATTTCTGCTTTGCCACCACCCTTTGGATACTTATACATCTTTTGAGTAACAAGGTCTATAAAACTATCAAAACCAAGACCTGCGTTAATAGGATATTGTACCAAAGTAACTTTTTCTCCAAACTCTTCTTGCAATTCTTTTATATATTCATCAAAATTTGCTTTCTCTGCATCCAATTGATTCATTGCTATGATTATAGGAGTATTCAAACGATTGGCATATCTAAAAGCAACCTCTGTACCTACTTCTATGCCTGCTTGTGCATTAACCACAACAACGGCACTCTCTGCTACGGGCAAAGCACTCATCAATTCTCCCTGCAAATCAGTAAAACCAGGAACATCCATAATGTTCACCTTCTTATCCGCACACTCTACACTTAGCAGAGTGGAGACAACACTACCTTTTCTTTCTATTTCTATATCTCTATAGTCAGAAACTGTGTTACCATCTTCTATGGTACCTCTTCTGTTTATCAAACCAGAATTAAAGCAAATGGCTTCCGCCAATGAAGTTTTTCCTGCCTTGTTACCACCAACAAAAGCAATATTTCTAATTTGCGAAGTATTATAAATTTTCATTTATTTAATTTATTTATTTGTTAAGATTATGCATAGTAATTTCACAAATTACAAAATTAGTTATTTATTGTTGAATAGCAAAGTTTTATTGTTTTTTTTTACTATATATGCCAAAAAACATATATTTTTACCTCTATGAGATAAACAAAAATATACTTTTATATGATATAAATAATCACTACGTATCAGTACAAAAAAAAGATGTTGTCATTATAAAACAACATCTTTTCATTGTTACGATTATGATTATATTTTTTATTGTGTAGTGTATTTATTGGCAACCTCGTCAAGTACTGAATGCAAAGTATTCAGAATTTCATCATTTATATTGCCTTTTTTGATTTCCAACAGAATGTCTTTATGATTCATATTCAGAAAGTCCAAGAAATCTTTTTCCACCGCCAAAACCTTGTCCTCAGGAACATCTCTTAACCAATCATTTGTTCCACAAGCAATAATAGCAACCTGCTCCTCTACTCTCATAGGAGAATATTGAGCTTGTTTTAATATTTCCACATTCCTTTTGCCTTTTGCTAAGACCATTTTTGTCGCAGCATCCAAATCAGAGCCAAATTTTGAGAAGGCTTCCAATTCGCTATATTGTGCTTGGTCAAGTTTTAGAGTACCGGCAACCTTTTTCATAGATTTTATCTGAGCCTTACCTCCAACTCTTGAGACAGAGACACCCACATTAATAGCAGGCTTTACACCAGCATTGAATAGATTAGACTCCAAAAATATCTGACCATCAGTAATGGAAATAACATTGGTAGGTATGTAGGCAGCTATATCTCCGGCTTGAGTTTCTATAATAGGAAGTGCTGTCAAAGAACCGCCACCCTTTACCTTATCTTTTAGAACCTCAGGTAAATCATTCATATTTTTAGCAACCTCGTCGTTGGCTATCACTTTACATGCTCTCTCCAAAAGACGAGAATGCAAATAAAAGACATCACCTGGATAAGCCTCTCTGCCTGGCGGTCTTCTAAGCAACAAAGAGACTTCTCTATAGGCAACGGCTTGTTTTGATAAATCATCATAAACGACCAACGCCGAACGTCCCGTATCTCTAAAATATTCTCCTATAGCCGCTCCAGCAAAAGGAGCGTAAAACTGCATAGCAGCCGCATCAGAAGCAGTAGCAGCCAAAACAACAGTATATTGCATTGCTCCATGTTCTTGCAAAGTCTTCACCGTTTGAGCAACAGTAGAGGCTTTTTGTCCGCAAGCAACATAGATACAATAAACAGGGTTACCTGCTTCAAAAAATTCTCTTTGATTTATTATAGTGTCTATTGCTATCGCTGTTTTACCAGTCTGTCTATCTCCAATAATCAACTCTCTCTGCCCTCTACCTATAGGTATCATAGAGTCTACAGCTTTAATACCAGTTTGCAAAGGTTCCTCCACTGGCTGACGATAAATAACTCCAGGAGCCTTCCTTTCTATAGGCATATCTATCAACTCGCCGGTGATTGCTCCTTTGCCATCAATGGGCTGTCCTATTGTGTTTATAACTCTTCCAACAATACCCTCTCCCACAGGAACGGAGGCAATTCTCTTGGTTCTTTTCACTGTATCGCCCTCATTAATATCTCCAGCCTCTCCCAAAAGAACTATACCCACATTATCCTCTTCCAAATTCTGCACTATACCCTCAGTACCAGAAGCAAACTCAACCAACTCTCCTGCTTGAGCATTTTGCAATCCATAGGCACGCACAATACCATCTCCCACACTCAACACTATGCCTATTTGTTCCAACTCAGTATCTATATTGGCATTTGACAATTGTTGCCTAAGTATAGCCGTAACTTCTGATGGTTTAATATCTGCCATTATTCTTTCAGTTTATTTTTTGTTGTACTTACCTTTTTCTTAGTTGCTAACCAATTCTTTTTTCAAATCCTCAAGTTTCTTTTTATAAGAAGCATCATATAATTTACCCTCTATACGAAGAGAAAAACCTCCTAAAATATCCTCATCTACTTTAGTTTCCAAATCTATATTAGCCTTAAACTCTTGTTGCAAGACCTCTTTTATTTTTTGTTCCATTGCCAAAGATATTTCTTCACTGACAACCAAAAAAGCCTTTTTGATATTATGTTCGCTATAATATATTTTCAAAAACTCATCACATATTCCCAACAAATATATATCCCTTCTTTTTTCTACTATAAAATCAAGGAATTTTACAGTCAATGATTGACAATTAGTAGAAAAAACAGAGATTATTATTCGTTTTTTTAAACTTGGTTTGACAACGGGGTTTTTGAGCAAAAGTTGAAATTCTCTATTATTTAAACAAATATCTCTTATAGACAAAACATCCCTATAAACCTGCTCCACAAGGTTTCCTTCTTTTGCAAGAATATAAAGACTCTGAGCATATCTACTCTGTAATTTTGCCTCTTTCATTTCATTTGATTAGTTAAACTTTATGTTTTCCAACTCTTGAGAAATTATTTTCTCACTCTTTTCTTTATCAGAAAGTTCTGATTTAAGAATTTTTTCCGCTATTTCTATAGAGAAAAGAGAAATCTGATTTTTCAAATCCTCCACAGCCTGTCGTTTTTCTATTTCTATATTTTCCCTTGCCTGAACAATGATTTTATCTGCCTCCAAAGATGCTTGCTGTTTTGCTTGCTCTATTATTTGGTCTTTGAGTTTCTTTGCCTCTTTGAGCAATTCATCTCTCTCTTGCTTAGCCTCTTGCAACAAAGATTCATTGTCAAGTTTTAGTTGCTTCATTTCTTCCTGTGCTTTCTTTGCTGCATTAAGAGAATCTCTTATATCTGATTCTCTCTTTTTTATGCTTTTTATAAGCACAGGCCAACCCCATTTGCCTAATATCACAAGGACTATTACAAAAATAATAGTCATCCAAAATATCAGTCCTATGCCGGGTGTAAGTAATTCCATAATTCTTGTATTTTAATACATTAAAAGTATTGTGTTATAATTATTCTTATAAGCACAACACCAAAAGAATTATTTTACTATCAAAATAAAGCAAGTTACTACGGCAAACAAAGCAACAGCCTCTACCAAAGCCGCAATAATAATCATATTAGTACGAATATCTCCCGTAGCCTCTGGCTGTCTTGCTATAGCATCCATAGCATTTTTACCAATGTTACCTATACCTATACCTGCTGCTATTGCTGCAAGTCCAGCTCCTATTGCTGCAAGTCCCTGTCCTATAGGAAGGTAGTTTGCAACTGCATCCAACATAATCATCAGTGTTGTCATTGTTTTTTAAATTTTTATTTGTTTTTCTATACGTTATTGCAAAAATACAAACTTTATTTAACATATCAAATCTTGCTCCAATAAAACATATAATTAAGCAAAATTATTAACGCCAAATTTTCTTATAATAATCTCCCGCTAAAAGTGTGCCAAAATCTCCAACACATCCACAAAGTGTTTTGAATTACTTTGATAGGCTGTTTATAGTTGTTTGGGGAGAACACAGGCTCAGCCTGATTTTATAGGACAAAACTATAAAAAATATGGCTTTGCTATCCTTAAGCAAATTTAACTAATATTAAATACCTCATAAAAAGCGCCTAAAAAGTAACGGCTTTGCCCTTATAAGACACCCTGTGGGTGCAGGCAGTGCCTGTAACCTATAAAAAAAGTCTCAAAAAAAATTTTCGGAAAATCGCATAAATACCCATTTAAAATCCAAAAATAAGGGTGATACTATTGATTATCAGTGAGTTAACCTTTTTCGAAGGGTCAAAATTGGGCATTTTTCTTGATTTTCAGCGT
>CAZVEO010000062.1:0-14822 GCA_964626385.1 uncultured Bacteroidaceae bacterium | reverse complement strand
CCCACAGGGTGCTTTTTATAGGGCAAAGCCATTACTTTTTTCATAGGTTAATATAGGTTGAGATAGGTTATTTAAGGTTATCATAATGGCAAAGCCATAAAAAAACATATATAAGGGTTTTGCGTCTTATAAAACAGGCTGTACCTGTAATCTATGCTAACCCATTATAACCAATAATAACTCATTACAACCTATAACAACTTATAAAATAACAAAAAATCTAAAAAAAGTAATAACTTTCTTTTTCAAACCAATAATTTGTTGTATTTTTGCAAACAATGACCGGTATTTATCTGGCAAAAAAAATTATAACTAATTATTGTACAATGATTGAAAAAAGAGTTGATATTCTTCTCGGCTTGCAGTGGGGAGATGAGGGTAAGGGCAAAGTAGTAGATTATTTGTCAAAGAATTATGATATTATAGCCCGTTTTAATGGAGGACCAAATGCAGGACATACCTTAGAATTTAATGGTATAAAGCATGCTTTGCATATTATTCCTTCAGGTATTTGTCATAAGGATAAGGAGAATATCATAGGCAATGGAGTCTTAATAGAGCCTTGTATTTTTTTAGAGGAAATTGCTTCATTACAAAACATAGGTTTCTCGCCAAAAAACAATCTTATTATTTCCAACAAAGCCCATTTAATTTTGCCCACTCACAGATTGTTGGATGCTGTTAATGAGAAAGCCAAAGGTGATAAGAAAATAGGTTCAACACTTAAAGGTATAGGACCTGCTTACACAGATAAAATTGCTCGTAACGGAATAAGAATAGGAGATATATTTGAAAATGATTTTAAAGAAAAGTATTTGTTTGCCAAAACATTACACGTTAATCAAATAAAGGCTTTGGGCTTTGAGGTCAAGGATTTTAAGATTTCGGACAAAAGTTTGGAAGAATATGAAGGTCTTTGGTTTGAAGCAATAGAAGAGTTAAAAAGTTTTAATATCTTAAATACAGAGTATTATATAAATAATAAACTACAAGAAGGAAAAAGAATTTTAGCCGAAGGGGCGCAAGCAACCATGCTTGATATTGATTTTGGTTCTTATCCTTTTGTAACCTCTTCTTCCACTATTAGTGCTGGTGTGTGTTCGGGCTTAGGTATTGCTCCTACTTATATAGGTAAGGTTTACGGTACGACAAAGGCTTACTGTACAAGGGTTGGAAGTGGACCATTTCCTACAGAATTGTTTGACCAAACTGGAGAAGAACTTTGCAAACAGGGACACGAATATGGAGTTACTACAGGAAGGAAAAGACGCACTGGTTGGTTGGACTTGGTGGCTTTGAAATATGCTTGTATGCTAAATGGAGTAACGGACTTGATGCTTATGAAAATAGATGTTATGGATAATTTTTCGGAAGTTAAGCTTTGTGAAAAATATCTTATAAATGACAAGGAAATAGATTATATTCCTTACAATATGTCTTCAAGCAAAATAACTCCTGTATACACTACTTACAGCGGATGGAAGCAAAGTGTTTCAAAGATAAAGAATTATGAGGATTTGCCTTTGAATATGAAAAAATATATTTCAGCCATAGAGGAGAAAATAGGAATAAAAGTAACTCTGATATCTGTTTCACCAGATAGGGAAGATACCATTATTAGATAACAAATAAAAGAATAAAATAGATATGAAACGTTTTATTTTAGGTGCAATATTGTTGAGTATGTCTTTAACTTCGTTTTGTCAGCAAAAGCTACGCAAAAGCGAGGTTCCTCAAGAGGTTAGACAAGGTTTGGAAAATACTTATACCGATTATAAATTGGAGGGGTGGTATTTTGAGACAGGGCAGTATGTCGCTAATATAAATATAGACAACAATACAGGGAGGGTTTTCTTTACTCCTACGGGCAATTGGCAGTATACTATTTTTGATATAAAGCCTCAGGAATTGCCTACTTTGGTTGATAATTATTTTATAAACAATTACCCGGGTTATCGTATCAAACAATCTCAGTATGTAGAGGATATGAGTGGAGATAATTATTATCGTCTTATTATAGCAATGAAAGGTGTAGCGCAGACTGAGTATGAGATGATTTTTGATACGAGAGGCAAACTTACCAAAACCAATGCACCTGACCCGGATTATGTTAAGAAAGATTATATTGCTCGTCTAAACCCTGAGGCTATTGAGTATAGACAAAAGAAAATGGCTGAGCGTGAGGGAATACAGGGAGATGGAATTTCTGTAGATTATGAAAAGGAACAGGCAGAAATGAAAAAAAGCAAGAAAGTTGATGTTTCTGCACCTGATGCTGTAAATGTGCCTAAGATACCAGAGGAAGTTACCTCTGCTTTTAAAAAGAAGTTTCCTCGTTCTGAGGTAAAATCTTGGACTCAAGAGGGAGATAATTATAGAGCAGTTTATGACCGCAGAGGTTCTGATGCTGAGTTATTAATGAAAAAAGACGGTACTTTTATCTCAACTACTACCAATGTAGATAAGGCTCGCTATCCTCGTTTGATAACTAAAGATTTGGCTCTAAGATACCCGAAAGCAAAAATAGAGAAGTTTCAAAAAATAGATTATGATTCCAAATACAAAAGAACGGTAACGGATACCAAATTGGATACATATTATTATGTAGAACTGACGGAAAAGATAAAGGGTAAGAATGATAAAAAGCGTATAAAAGTTACGTACGACAAATCATATAAATTTCAGGGGTTGGCAGGAAGTGATGATGAATACGCTGAGGACGAGGAATAGGTTATGTATGTTGCAATAGCAGGAAATATTGGCAGTGGTAAAACTACATTGACCTCCATGTTGGCAAAGTATTTTGCTTGGTCGCCTTTGTATGAGAAGTTGGAAGACAATCCTTATATATCAGATTTTTATGCTGATATGAGACGTTGGGCTTTCAACTTGCAGATATATTTTCTTCACAAACGTTTTGCCAATGTTATAGAAGCCTATAAGAAAAATAAGAATATTATTCAAGATAGAACTTTATACGAGGATGCTTATATCTTTGCTCCTAATTTGTATAGTATGGGTTTACTCTCTGATAAGGATTATGATACTTATATATCTTTGTTTAACTTGTTGATTTCTCTTACTCCTAAGCCGGATTTACTTATTTATTTAAAAGCCTCAGTACCTACATTGGTTAATCTTATAGCAAAAAGAGGTAGAATATACGAGTCTTCCATACGTTTGGACTATATTACTTCTTTGAATCAAAGATATGAGACTTGGATAGAAAATTACACTGACCGTAAACTTGTAATAGATGTAGATGAGTTGAATATTATAGACAAGCCTGAAGATTTTGGAACGGTAATAGAAAAAATTAATGCAGAAATAAACGGTTTATTTTAAGAAATGAAAACATTAGCAATAATACCCGCTCGTTATAAGTCTTCTCGTTTTGAGGGCAAACCTCTGGCTCTCATAGAGGGCAAGCCTATGATTATGTGGGTATATGATAGTGTAAAGAAATCTCAACTTTTTGATGAAGTTTATATTGCTACAGATGATGAGAGAATAGAGAGGGTTGTAAGTGGGTGTGGAGCAAATGTGAAAATGACTTCTGAAAAAATTTCTTGTGGAACAGAAAGATGTAAAGCGGTCGTTGAGAGTTTGGAAAAGGGTGGAAAGCGTTTTGATGTTGTTGTCAATATACAAGGAGATGAACCGCTTATTCAAAAAGAGCAGATAAATAAAGTATTAGAGGGGTTTAGTGATGTAGAGGTTGATATAGTAACTTTGTGTAAACAAATAGAGAATAGCAAAGATATTGAGGACGAAAATGTTGTTAAAGTGGTATTTTCAAGGACAAATAGGGCTTTGTATTTTTCTCGCTCCGTTATTCCTTTTGATAGAGATAAGAAAACTAATGCAGGTTATTACAAACATATAGGTATTTACGGTTATAGAACCAATGTTTTGAAGCAAATATGTGATTTAACAGAAAGCAGTTTGGAAAAAACGGAAAAATTAGAGCAATTGCGCTGGTTAGAAAATGATTATAAAATAAAAGTTGTCCAAACTCATATAGATTCTATTGGAGTGGATACTGTTGAGGATTTGGAAAATGTCAAACGAATAATAAATAAGACTATATAAAGATGAATGTTGTAGAAAATTTATATGAATATTTAAAACATAATGATAGGGCTGAGATTCCTAATTTGGGTACTTTCGTTGTCAAAACAACTTCTGCACAAATCAACGAATTATCAGGAACAATAGACCCTCCTTGTCGTAAAGTTATTTTTGAAAAAACGTTTGATAACAATAAAGGTTTTATCAATTTTATGGCTCAAAGGGAGTTTATTTCTCCCGATACTGCTGAGACTTGGATAAAACAAAGTGCGGATAGTTGGACATCAAAATTGGAAAAAGGAGAGAGTGTTGAACTTTTGAATTTAGGCATGCTTAAAAAGGGGTATTTGGGAGAATATTCTTTTGTTGCTGAGAGTGGGTTAAATTTAATGGATGATGCTTTTGCTTTGGAAATGTTGAAAAATGTTAAAACCTATGAAAGACACGCAACAGATAAAGTAAATTTGATACATACCAAACAAGAGCCAACCAAAGACATAGAGGAAACTAAAATTGTTGAAATAAAGGAGGATGTGACGGAATCTGCTCCTTTGTCGCAAGAAAATAGAGTTGATGAAACTGAAGAGCAAACATTGGAGCGTATATCTCAACACGAAGCCACAGAAATTCAAACTAAAGCCTCTACTCCTGTAAATTTAAGTGAAAAAGAGGAAAAACTTGATACTGATATATCGTTACCAGAACAAAAAACAGAGCAAACCGCTGCGGCAAAACAAGAAATACCAAAACAAGAAACTATTCCTCAAGAGCAACAAAATAAAGAGGCTGTACTTGTAGAAGAGAAATCAAATAAGTATGATTTGCAAGAAGAAGCAGAAAAAATTCTTAACAAACACGGATACGATAATAAAAAATCCAAGATAAGAAGAAAGGGTAAAAAAGTATGGAAGGTTATCTTCTGGTTTGTAGTTTTCTTGTTGATTTTGTGTGCCTTGTTTGTTGGCGCTCATTATATGGGTTGGTTAAAGGATATAAAACCTTTAAAACCAATAACAGACAAGTTGTCCTATTATATACCTATAAGACAAAAAGATGTTAAGCAACCGCTTGTTCAACCTATGCAATCTATTACAGAGGAACAAGCTGAGCAACCTTTGGAGGTCTCTCCTACGCAAGTTTTGCAAGAGGAGGTATTAGACCACGAGTCCGTAAATAAACCAACAAAGCAAGTAAGAAAAAATAACACTACAATAAATAAAAAAAAGCAAGTAAATGAAACAGTTACTCAACCACAACAGACTCCAGTGGAAGAGGATAATTCTCCTGTTTTAGTACAAAATCATTCCAAACTTGGTTTTGATGTAATAGGAGGTACCTTTGATTCTAAAAAGAAAGCCGAAAGTGCGGTTAGAAAAGCTAAATCTTTGGGCTATGATAGTTATGTTCTTTCCAAAATCAAAAATGGTTCTCCAATCTATTATGTTAGTTATGGCTCACGCCGTACATTGCAAGAGGCAAATAATTTAATGCAATCTATGATGACCAAAATGGGTGGTTCTTATTATGTAATTTCTCGATAATAAAAATAAAAAAAGCGATACATAATCAATTATAACTGTCTTTATGTATCGCTTTTATTGATTTTTTAGTAAATGAAAAAAGAATACGCCTATCCTTATAAGGTGCATACGCTGGGCAATGGTATTAGGCTGATACATAGGCACACGGACTCCGATGTTGCTCATCTTGGGGTAACCATAGATGTAGGAAGCAGAAATGAAACTAAGGAAGAAAATGGTATAGCACATTTTATAGAGCATTGTATTTTTAAAGGTACTGTTAATAAAACTTCTTCCAAAATACTTTCTCGCATAGATGGAGTGGGAGGAGAGTTAAATGCTTATACTACAAAGGAAGAAACGGTTGTTTTTGCTACATTTTTGACTCAATATTATCGTAGAGCAACGGAATTGTTGGCTGATATTGTGTTTAATTCAATATTTCCAGAAAAGGAGTTGGAAAAAGAAAAATCTGTTATTATAGAGGAAATTAACTCTTATAATGATTCTCCAATGGAGCTTATTTACGATGATTTTGAAAATATGATTTTTGGAGACACTCCATTGGGTAGAATGATATTAGGAAAGCCCGATAGAGTACGTTCTTTTACTTCGGTGCAGGTTAGAAATTTTATTAAGAAAAATTGGTCAACCAACAGAATTGTTATTTCTACGGTTGGCAATATAGATTTTGATAAATGGTGTCGTTTGACAGAAAAATATTTTGGTTGCATAGATAAAAATATTCAACCTGCATTATCAAAACAAATTTATAATTATCTACCTCAACACAAGGAAGTTGAAAAGGATACTTATCAAGTGCATATTATGTATGGTTGTCCTTGCTATGATTATACTTGTGAGAAAAAAGTTGCTTTTTCTTTGTTGAATAATATGTTGGGGTCATCTGCAATGAACTCCTCTTTGAATATGCATATAAGAGAAAAGTATGGTTTTACCTATTTGATAGAGTCTTCTTATAATGCTTATAGAGATAATGGTGTTTTTCAAATCTATGTAGGTACAGAAGAACAGTATATAGACAAAACTTTATTTTTGATAAAGAAAGAATTGCAACGATTTATAGATAAGCGTTTAACTCAGTCGCAATTACATAAAGCAAAAGAGCAACTCAAAGGACAATTATCTATACAAAACGATTATAATAGAGAGGAAATGCTTGCCATCGCAAAATCTTTACTTAACTATGAGAAAGTTCAAAGTATGGTAGAAACATTTAACGATATAGATAACATACAAGCAGAAGATATATTGTTGGTGGCCTCAGAAGTGTTTGATATAGAAAAGTTTTCAACTTTGATATACAAATAAGTTTTTTCTTACTCTTAGAAAATAATATGTAATTGTAGAAAATAAAAATACTCAATATTGATTATTTTATGCTATGGAAAATGATTTTAATTTTGCAAACTGAAAAAGAGTATATAATTTAAGATATTGAAACGTATAAAATGAAGAGAAAAATCTACCCTTGGAAAGCAATATTGTCTTTTTTATTGGTCTTGTTTTTGATGCCTCTTGGTCATGCTTTAATGATTTTAATGGAGATGTTTATGCCGGAAAATATTCTTCATTTATCAGCTTTTTTACTTGGTGCCTTAGGTGTAGTGATAACAATAATAGGTATTTTTTCAAAAGGTGATACAAAACAAACTTTGCTTGGACTTATAGGTGGATTGTTGTTTTGGACTGGATGGATAGAGTTTTTGCTTCTTTACTATGCAAGACGTTTTGGCACAATGGCTTTGCTTTCTGATGGTTCTTTAATGAATTATGACAAAGCCGTTGAATTAGGCTTAGATATTGCCACCAAACCTGAGTATCTTATAATGCCTGCAACTTTTGGTTTTTGGGCAATGTTTATGTTGTTCTATTTATTTAACGTTCCTACAGGATGCAACTTTATTAATTGGTGTCAGAAAGTATTCTTTGGCAAGAAAAAACAAAAAATAATTGCGAAACCTATGGTAAGACACACCTCCCTAACTACTTTTATGGAACTTAATATGTTGATGTGGACTTGTTATTTGCTTTTGATGTTTTTGTATGACGATAATTTTGTAGGAGAAAGCAGTTGGATAACTATGTTTATAGGAGTTGCTTGTTTTGTTGGAGCTATTTTTATATTTATCAAACAATTGAAACAATCTTCTTGGGGCGCAAATATACGTATGGCAATTGCAACGGTAGTAATCTTTTGGACACCGGTAGAAATTCTTGGTAGGTTAGATTTTTTTCAAGAAATTTGGACAAGTCCTGAGCAGTACAAATCAGAAATGCTTGGTATTTTGATTTCGTTTATAATAGTTGTGGCAATAGTTGTAATAAATGGTATTGTGGTTAATAAGCGTAAGGTAAAAGGCTTACAGTAAAAAGCGTAATTTATTTTTTTTTGTACAGTGAAAAGGAAGTTTATATATCTATTGTTGTTGTTTTTTGTCTTTGAGTGCTTTTCCCAGCAAGAAATGGACACTGTAAATTTACCAGAGGTGAGTGTTGTCTCTTCCATAAAGACAGAAAACAATTTGCAGAGGATAACCTCCTCAGTTGATAGTTACAATCAGTTGTATATGAATAATCATAATGTTAAGGACTTTAAAGACTTTTCCGCTTATACTCCTTCGTTGTTTATACCTGATTATGGTTCCAAAATCACAAGTACCATTTATTTGAGAGGGCTTGGTTCAAGGATAGATAACTCTTCTGTTGGTGTTTGTTTGGACGGAGTAATGTTGTTAAACAAAAATTGTTTTGATTTTTCTTATTTTGACTTTTATAAAATAGATATTTACAAGGGAGCACAGAGTCTTACATTTGGAATGAATACAATGGCTGGGGTTATAGATTTGACATCTCTAAGTCCTTTTCAATATCAAGGTATTAAGGCAAGTGTAGGTTTTGCTAACGGCAATACTTACAACGCTTCTTTTTCTTATTATGACAAATTATCAAAACATTGGGCCTATATGGTAGGAGCGGACTTTAATTCAACACAAGGTTATTTTGACAATGCTTTTAATGGTGAGAATTGTGATTGGGGTCGTTTTGCTAATGCGAGGCTTGTTTTTGAGTATAAAAATGGGAATGTAAGTGCCAAAAATTCAACCTATTTTTCTTTTGTCCATCAAGGAGGCTATCCTTATTCTTTGTTTGATACTATTAATAACAAAACCTCAGAAATTAATTATAATGATAAGTGTGGTTATGATAGATTAAATTTTATTAACAATACTTCTTATACTTATAGGAACAGAGATGTTTTTACATTTCAGTCTTTAACTTCTATACAATTAAATTTTGATGAGTTAAACTTGGATAATGATTTTACTTCTTTGTCTTATTTTACCTTAAAACAAAAGGAAAATGACTATGCTTTTTCACAAGAGTTTATCTTTAAAGATGATAATCACAATGATAATTGGAATTGGATGGGTGGAGTTTTTGCTTTTTACAAGTATTTGGATATGGATGCTCCTGTGTTTTTCAAAAAAGATGGCATAGAGGCTCTTATTTTGGACAATGCCAACAATGGTCTTCATGTTGTTTTCCCCGATGATTATAATATAGAATTTAAAGAAAATGAAATGTTGGTAAGAGATAATTTTAACTACCCGCGTTATGGTGCCAATGCTTATATTCAAGTAGATTACACTCTTAAAAGATTTAATTTTCAGTTGGGGCTTAGGGCAGATTATGAAAATGTTTCTTTGGACTATGATACAAGGACAAGTGTAAATTATAGATTAGTTCCTGTCTTTATGGATTATCGTCCGTTGAATACTGTTTTTGAAGGTAGTAGTAGTAAGAATTATTTGCAGTTTCTTCCTAAGATAGCAGTTTCTTATAATATTAGCAAAGACAAAATGATTTTTGCCTCCGTTTCCAAAGGGTATATGACTGGTGGTTTTAATACAAGTATGTTTGCCGATATAATACGTAATCAAATGATGCAAAATATGTTACAAGACCTTCATATAGAGCCACAACCAGGCTCAGCAATGGAAGATATTTATGCTTTTTATGATAAGGGAGAGATAATAAAATACAAGCCACAATATATTTGGGATTATGAATTGGGAGCAAAACTACAATTCTTAAATGGTAAGTTATATCTTTCATTGACAGCTTTTTATATAGATGTTGAGAATCAACAATTGACAATATTTCTAACTCCCAACACCACAGGCAGAATGATGACCAATGCGGCAAAGTCTCGTTCTTTTGGTTTGGAGACCACATTAAGAGCAAAACTTACAAAAGATATTTCCTTAAATGTTAATTACTCCTATACTAACGCTAAATTTACTTCCTACAATGATGGAAAACAAGATTATAAAGATAAGTATTTAATGTATTACCCTATAAATAGTTTGACTGTTGGAGTAGATTATCTTTGGCGTTTGGACAATAGGTGGTTGGACAATATTAATTTTTCTGTTGCTTATCTTGGAGTGGGAGATATATATTTCAATCAGAGCAACACTATAAAACAATCTTACTATTCATTGCTTAATACTGATATTACTTTGAGAAGAAATATTTACTCTTTGTCTTTTTGGGCAAGAAATATAACAAACACAGATTATAATACGTTTTATTTTCTTTCGAGTGGAAACAACTTTGTACAGAAAGCAAAACCTATGACTTTTGGAGCAACATTGAGAATAACATTATAAAAATATAAAAGGCTATGAAAAAATATAAATTCACATTATTACTAATATTTGCTTGCTTGTTTGTCGCTTGTAGTGATGATAAAGAACAAGACAGCAAGAATAGAGATAATAGTAGAGAAAATAATGAAAAATTTGAGTTTGTGGGACGGGTTTTGGCAAGTAATGGCTATGAGCAGGAAGATGTAAAGTCAAATTTTTACAAAAATGCCACCCACGATACTTGTACAATCTATTTGGATAGAGTAACTTTTTCTAATTTGATGCCGTTGGTTAGTTTTGAGTTAAAAGACCTTTTGCCTCAAATCAATGGAGAGGATACTTTGATAGTTATGGATTCGGTTGTACCTTATTGGAATAACTTTCCTGTGAGTAGTATGACTTTATATAATTTTGAAGCAAGAATAACAAAAGATTCGTTAATTTTTACTTCTAGAGGAGGAGCATCTTCCGAGGAAGGCGAAACTTCTTTGTCTTATAGAGCAGAACGTATAAAATAATAAAAACAAATAACATAATTAATAACAATAAAAAACAAACAAAAAAATGAAGAATTTCAAAAAATTGCTTTTGATTGCCGTTGCGGCTTTAAGTTTTGTGGCTTGTGGAGATGATGACGATGATGATAAAGATACAACAACACAAGCTACTACTACAAACGTTGTTTCTTCTTTCACGGGAAGCGTAACTTACAATGGTACACAGCAAGAAGGTGTTACTATAACAACTACTTGCAAAAACAATACTTGTACTGTTGATTTAAATCAAATAACTTTTTCTCCGAATATGCCAAAAATGGATATCAGTTTAAAAGATATTGCTTTCATTGTTGAGGGTACGGATACAATATTAAACGCAACTAATGTTACAGCAACTTATACTATGATGGGTTCTACTGCGGATATAACCTCTATAGGTTATTCTATACCTACAGTGTCAGGCTCTATTAACAAAGATGGAGCAAGCCTAACAATAGGGCTTACTCGTCAGGGAACAACAAACGATATTTACTTCGAAGGAACTCGTAATTAAAAACAATATTTTTTCGTAGGTTAGCATAAGTTTACAGGCACAACCTGTTTTGTAAGACACTCCGAACGAAGCCACAGGCTTTTTTACGACATTGTCATATGATAACTTATGCTAACCTATTTTTTTACAATAGCTTTGCCTCTATAAAACACCCTGTGGGTGTGGCTATGCCCTTACAAAACAGGCTGTGCCTGTGCTCTTATAAAACACCCTGTGGGTGCAGGCAGAGCCTGTACCTTTATAAAATGCCTCGTAGGTAGTTATCTTCTTACTGAATACCTTTAGACAAGGCTTCGCCCTTACAAAACTCCCCGTGGGAGTTATTCGCACATTACGAAGAGGTCTTTGCGTCTGTTGAGAAATAGTACGGGGGTGGTATTAAGTTTATTTAATACTTTTTTTTCTGTCAGTCCAAAGAAAAACTCCAAGAAACTTTTGTTTGCTGTGGTTTGGAAAATACACAAGTTTTTTTTCTCTTTTTGAGCAAAATCTATGGCTTGAATATCTGTGGAAGTGTTGCGATTTTGGGAGTGTATATTACGAGTTTCTATCTTAAAGTTTTTAAACATTTTTCTTGCAAAGCCAATATTAAGATTGAGTTGTTTTTGTAGATATTCATCTCTGTATCTATGATAGTAAATATCTACTATTGAGTTGGCAAATCTGCCAAAATAAGAAGCCCAAAGTACTTTTTCTTTGCTCTCTTTAAGGGCATCCATACTAAGTACTATTTCTTTAAAATCATTGTTTTGTATTGTTTTATCTGTAAATAAGAAATAGGCTATACGAGAAGAGTAAAAGTTTTTTATAATGTTGTTTACAGATATGGGAGTTGATTTATCCTTAGTTGTATTGTCAATTTTAGAAACTATCATTACTCCGTTAAGCAATTCTCCTGTGGAATGAATAATTTCATTGCTTTTTCCCTTCATTGCAACGTAAGAATGAGTATAAGGAATTTTTATTTCTTTGTTTATTTGTTCCAAAAGTTTAGAGGCTTCGGTAGTGGAGATTTTTGTGTATTTTTCGTCTGAAATATGCAGAAGTATTATTCCTTTTTTCAATAATAAGGCAAATTTTTCTGCCCAAAATAATATATCCTTGTAATTGCTCAAATCGGTAATATAAGCAATAACAAATTGGTCTCTGTACTCTCCTTTTTTGTATTTACGCATTATAGCCTTGCTTTTTTCTCCAATAAAGCACTAAAAACAAACCAGCCAACGCACCTCCAAGATGAGCAAAATGTGCTACACCATCCGTTGTACCTGCTACTCCGCTAAACAATTCCAAAATCATATATCCTATAACAAAGTACTTACACTTTATAGGTACAAAGAAATAAAGATAAATATAATTATTGGGGAACATCATACCAAAAGCTAAAAGCAAACCAAAACATATTCCGCTCGCTCCTATGGTATTGATTTGATTAAGATAAGCCTCATTACTAATAGTTCTTTCTATGCCATCACCTATTAATCGTACTCCATCATATGTTCCGTTAAGAATATCTTTATACATAAAATAATAGGTAATCTCCTGCATCAAAGCGGCTCCCAAAGCGGCAACAATACAATAAATCAAAAATCTTTTGCTTCCCCATACATTTTCCAATACAGCTCCAAACATCCAAATGGCAAACATATTAAAAAACAGATGCTGAAAACTGCCGTGAAACAAAGAATAAGTAAGTAGTTGCCAAAAATGAAAACTTTCTGTGGGGAAAAAGTGTAAGCCAAAAACATTACTCAAATTTATACCTCTTGTTTCCAAAACAACAGTCAAAAGATAAAGCAATGTGTTTATGATAAGTAAATGTTTGCAAACTACTGGTAGTATGCTAAATCCTTGAGGTTTATATTCGTAGTTGTTATTTCCTTGATACATATTTTACTCTAAATATTTTACAAATTACAAACACTCAACACTCTTTAAAGGAGGTCAAGTGTTTGCAAAGGTACAATAAAATTTTCTTTTGATAATAGGGATGTTTATTATTTTTTGATGTCTATGTTTTTGGGTGGCAAACTTTGATAGTTGCGAGTAAAAAATACCTGAAAGAAAAATATAATACAGAAAATTATTGCCACCTTATAAGGTGCAAAAATATCATTAAGTGGAAAACAAGCCTTGCTAATAGAGGTTGTTAACAAAGGTGAAATAAACTGTCCCATGTATAAACTTGCAGAAATCAGAGGCATTACTGTTGTAGCCGCATCTTTTCCTCCTTTTATGGAGGCTATGGTATTAAGATAAGGTATTGCTATACCATTAGCCAAACCTATAAACAAAGAACCTAATATAATAGTTAGGACACTGTTACCATAAGCATATAAGCAATAACCTATTAAAAACAAAGAGGGTGCAAAATATTTAACCCATTTAGGAGCAATATTCATTATAAAGCCAAAACACAAGCCTATAATTGCAGCAATTAAGTCCAAACCAACCATAATAAAAGTAATGTCGTTGGCTGAAAGTTGAGCGTATGGTAGTTTTGAGCAAATGATAGCAAAATTTGTTGGAAAAACAAAGAATATAATCATAACCAACAACATTCCTGTAACAGAGGGATGAAATCTTAGCAAACTTTTCATTGTAATATTGCCCGATGCGGTTATTCTTTCGTTAGGCAAAAACAAGGCAACAGGTATCAAAGCCACAAAGCCCAAGAGATAAACCAAAAAGGCATAATTCCAACCAATATTTGATAACAAACCTGCTAAAAGAGTAGCAATAACACCACCCATTTGACTCATAGAGGCTGCCAAGCCCATTAGTTTTGCTTGTTTATCGGGAGGAAAATAATAGGCAAGCAAACCTGTTGAAAGAGGCATAATAAGTCCAACACTTACCCCCAACAATGCTCGCAAAACAAGTATAATCTCTATATTGTCTACAAAAAAAGCTAAACTTCCAGATAGAGTATAGAGCCATAAACCAGTGAGAGCCAAAGTCTTTGTTTTGAAAAATCTACATAAATAAGAGAAAAAGAAATTAGTTATTATTATAGTCAACGAAGGAAAAGAAACAATAAGTTGTATCAATATGTCTGAATTATCAGCAAAATGTTGTTTTATTGTGCCTAAAGCCGGAGCCATTGCTGCACCTGCCATAACTGTTAATAGAGAAATGGACAAAATAGTAAATGTTACTTTTTTAGAAATCTGTTTCATACTCTTCCGAATACTTTTTTAGTTATTTTTTAATAAATTATTTTAAAACAGGAAATCTTCAGTCACTTGACAAACATTCGGAATTAGAAAAGAAGAATAGTCGTTGTTTTCTTTGGAAAAATATTCCTACTATTTAACCTAAGCTGCTTACAATTTCAGTTTGCAAAATTACAAAAAAAACTTTGCCTACAAAAAAATACTACCTCAAAAAATTTTTTTCGGGAAATCACGTAAATACCTATTTAAAAGTCAAAAATAAGGGTGCTACTATTGATTATCAACTACTTAACCTTTTTCGAAGGGTCAAAATTGGGCATTTTTCTTGA
>CAZVEO010000061.1:0-15058 GCA_964626385.1 uncultured Bacteroidaceae bacterium | reverse complement strand
AGAAGGCAAAAGTATAACAAAAAACTAATATGAGAAAACTTTTTTGAGTTTTTTTCTTATTAGTTAGCATAAGTTGAGATAAGTTCTTATGAGTTGTTATGGGTTAAGCATAGGTTATTATGAGTTGCAGCCTAAGGCTGTTCTATAAGGGCAGAGCCACTACTTTTTTTAACGGCTTTGCCCTTATGAAACAGGCTCAGCCTGTGTCCTTATAAAACACCCTGCGGGTGTGGCTTTGCCTTATCTCAACTCATGTCAACTTATCATAACCTATGCTAACTTATAAAAGAGTAACGGCTTTGCCCTTATAAGACAGGTATTGCCTGTGCCCTTATAAGACAGGTATTGCCTGTGCCCTTATAGAACAGGCTATGCCTGTTTGAATATCAATTGATTGTTTACACAATCCATAACTATGGTACTGTCTATTGGCAATTTATCATCTATCAAAAGCATACTTAATTTATTGGTTACAAGTTTTTGAATTGCACGTTTAACCGGTCTTGCTCCCAATAGCGGGTCATAACCTTCAGTTGCCAAATAATCCAAAGCCTCCGGAGTGTATTCCAAAGTAATTTTCTTTTCTTTAAGAGTAGAAAGAAGTCTTTGCATCTGCAATTTTACTATTTCTCTAACCTGCTCGGCAAACAAAGGACGGAAAACTATTATCTCGTCTATACGATTCAAAAACTCCGGTCGTATTGTTTTTTTCAACAACTCTTTTACTTGTTTTTCTGCTGTTACCCAAGAAGTATTAAAATTTTCTTTTCCCTTACTAATAGCCTCTTGTAAGAACTCACTGCCAAGATTTGAGGTCATAATTATTATAGTATTCTTAAAATCTACAACTCTTCCCTTTCCATCAGTAAGCCGACCATCTTCCAAAACTTGCAATAATATATTGAAAACATCGGGGTGTGCCTTTTCTATTTCGTCCAAAAGTACTATGGAATAAGGTTTTCTTCTTACGGCTTCGGTTAGTTGCCCTCCTTCTTCATAACCTACATATCCCGGAGGTGCTCCTATCAAACGAGAAACCGAATACCTCTCTTGATACTCCGACATATCTATTCTTATCATCAAATTCTCATCATCAAACATTAACTCTGCCAAAGCCCTTGCCAACTCTGTTTTTCCCACTCCGGTAGAACCTAAGAAAGCAAAAGAACCTATAGGTTTTTTAGGGTCACTCAAACCTGAACGAGAACGTCTTATTGCATTAGCAATGGCCTCTATGGCTTCATCTTGCCCTATAACACGTTTTTTTAACTCATCCTCAAGTTTAAGCAGTTTTTCTTTTTCAGAGGTCATCATACGCATTACAGGAATACCTGTCCAACGAGAAACCACCTCGGCTATATGATTTTCGTCCACCTCTTCGGTTATCATAGCATTACCATGTTGCAAATTTTTTAATTTATCTTGAAAGTCCTTTAAATCCTTTTCTGCAGTAGGAATCTTGGAATATCTTAACTCTGCCACCTTTGCATAATCACCATCTCTCTCTGCTCTTTCGGCTGTATTTTTATAAGATTCTATTTTCTTTACCTCCTCAGAAATAGCATCTACAAGTACTTTTTCATTCTTCCACTGAGAAGTCAAAGCATCTTTTTCTTTTTTCAATTCATCTATTTCTTTGGAGAGTTGGGTAACTTTTTCCTCGTCTTTTTCTTTTTTTATAGCAACTCTCTCTATTTCCAACTGGCGAAGTTTTCTATCAACCTCATCCAATTCCTCTGGCGAGGAGTCTATCTCCATTCTTAACTTTGCAGCCGCCTCATCTATCAAATCTATAGCCTTATCGGGTAGAAATCTATTGGTAATGTAACGGTTGGACATCTCTGCAGCTGCAATTATAGCAGCATCCTTTATTCTTACATGGTGATGTATCTCATATTTTTCCTTTAATCCTCTTAGTATGGAAATAGTATCCTCAACCGTTGGTTCGTCTATCATAACCATTTGAAAACGTCTCTCCAAGGCCTTGTCTTTTTCAAAATACTTTTGATACTCGTCCAAAGTTGTTGCTCCTATAGCTCTCAAATCACCACGTGCAAGAGCAGGTTTTAGAATATTTGCAGCATCCATAGCGCCCTCTCCTCCACCTGCACCAACAAGAGTATGAATTTCGTCTATAAACAAAATAACATCTCCATTGGACTTAACCACATCATTTACCACTCCCTTCAATCTCTCTTCAAATTCTCCCTTATATTTTGCCCCTGCAATCAACGCTCCCATATCTAAGGAATATATTTTCTTTTCTTTTAGATTTTCAGGAACATCGTTGTGAAATATTCTCTGAGCCAAACCTTCAGCTATAGCTGTCTTGCCTACACCGGGTTCTCCCACAAGAACAGGGTTGTTTTTTGTTCTACGAGAAAGAATCTGCAGAACTCTACGTATTTCCTCATCCCTACCTATAACAGGGTCTAACTTATTATTTTTAGCCTTATCTATAAGATTAATAGCAAAACGCTCCAAATTAGGATATTTGTTGTTTGCTGTGTTGTTATTTGTATTTTCCATATTATTATATTTTTCTTTTTTAGAAAAACATAACAAACAAAAAATATGCAAGTAATTGTTTTGATGTCAAAAAGTCTACTTAACTTGTTTTCTGTGTGTCAAAAAGTCTGTTTTACAAAATTATACGTAAGGAAAAACCTCCCTCTGTAGTGGAATTGGGGTAAGATGAAGATATATAAGGTGTATTTATGGTTATATCAAAAAATGCTTTGAGAATCATTTTTTCTGTCAAAGAATACTCACCCGAAAGATTAAGAGTGGTTACCTTTGTACCGGCAGATACTATATTAACGCCTTGGTCTATCTTTCTCAAAACAGTTTTATTAGTAGTTATTGAAAAATCGGCTTTCAACAAAATATCACTCTTAAATTGTCTTACATTTTGTCCTCCTGTTCTTACACTTATAGCAACATCCTTAAATCTATAACCACCTCCAAATACAAAACCATAACGATTTATTTCTGTCAACTGAGTATTGGCAAAAGAAAGGGAAAGCGAACGCTCTTTTTTGAATTCAAAGTTAAGTTGCAGAGAATTTTTTAAGTTTATATCAATTTTTATCAGAGGACTCAATTGCTCATTGATAAGAATTTGATTGATGGTGTGCTTTGGAATAAAATTATTATTAATAGAATTTCTAATCCACTCAGTACCATAATCATAATTGGAAACGTCAGGCACGGCAGTATTTGTATAGAAAGAGGAAATATTGTAATTACAAGTATAATTTGAGGATATGGTTATGGAATTTGCCCATTTTTGTATCCATTCTTTTTTGCCGAGTCCCGTGTATGTTATTCTCCAATTAGGTAAAGGCATTTTTAGGAAAGGAGAAAGCGATTGCGAGGCAGCACTTTTGCCAGAATAAGCAGCAAGGAACGCAGGTATCAAAACTTGCTGAGAAGTAGCTCCATAACCATCCGGATAGTACTTGCCGTTGGTTGTGTCCAAAATAGGTTCTCCGCTATAATCAGAATTATGCCTACTGTTTTCTTTTGCCAATCTATCTGCTACAACGGAACGATTATCCAAAAATTCCTCAAAAGTACTGCTTACATTATCCTTATCCATGCTCCTAAACATGGTTGCCAAAGCAAAAAACGTAATACTATAACTACCATTGCGATAAGGAGTGGTTGGTCCTATAATTCTGTCTTCTATCTGATTGTATTTATAATAAGCACTATACTGTTCGCTCTCTGTTCGCTTAAAGGTTAAATCAATATTAAAATCACTTATTGGCTCTATTTTTACTTGGGCATTAATATTTTTACTCATTTTGGAAAGATAGGCAGCATTGAGCATTGTATCTTTGGAAAGCCAGCCTCTGCGTATAGCCTCAGGCATAATATTTCTTTGCGAACCAAAAACAAAACCAACACCCGGTGCCCAATGTTCGTTTGGTTGCATACCAAAATACTTTGCCCTTGGCATAAATCCCGGAACATAAATACCGTCATTCATTCCGTATGTAAAGTTTATGGACTTGACACTTGTTAGCAAACGAATAGAAAAATACATAGCATCTTGTAGCCAAGAATTTTTGGTTGAATCTGCCACAGAATCTGCTGTTGTTAATTGTTTATCCGCTCCACGTCTTGGTATCCTTGGCTGAGATTGTCTACTATTTTTATTATTATTTTTCGTCTTCTCATAAGCCTTTTGTATAAAAGGAACTTTGTTGTATACAGTTGCAAAATTGGCATTGGCTGTAACATTAATTCTACGAGAATTTTCTATTGTATTGCCCAAATTTTTGGTTGCCTCTGTAGAAGATTGAAAAGTATATTGCCCTGTATAAGAAGTATTTAATCTTAACCAAGCAAACAAAGGTATTTTATTGATTGGTATATTGTACGAAAGTTGTAATTGTTGGTGAAACTGCTGTGCTTTGCCCAAATCTTTTATAGAATTCCAAACACTATCCTTTTTGGAACGAGTATCCAAACGACCACGTGGCTCTTCTATCAAAGCATTCATTGTAGCAGAGTAGTCCATACGCAAATTTGAAGTAAAATCCCATTTCAAACCATATTCTCTATTCCAATAGAAGTTTTGATAGTATGTAGGCTCCATTATAACCAAGCCTTGTGATTTGGAGCGAAGCATATTTTCTTGAAAATCTTTCAACATATCACTCCTAAAAGTTATGTTTTTCGGTTTGAAATTTAGTGTTAAATCTCTTATTATTGCAAAAGTTTTGTTTCTAAAGGCAGGTACTTTGTTAAAAGGCTTCCAACCTTTCTGCTGTATATCATATTGATAATTAAGTATAAGACGATTTTGGGTACGCTCATCATATTCTACATCCACATTTCTACTATAGTTACGCGTATAGGAATAAGAAAGATTAAAATTCTCTATATCAAAGAAATGTCGCTTTGTCGTATTGCCTACCCTTTCCTTTCTTATGTTCATAAAAGAGAAATTGGTAATAGCATTGTAATCTTGCACCATATGTCTTATAGAATCTCTTTCTCTCTCTGTCCTATAAGAAAGCAAGTCCTCTTTTAAGAATACATCAGGGTCAAGCGAATTATATCTTGGGTTGCTAACTGTTTTGGAATAATCAAAGTGGAAAGGCAATCTAATACCAAACCTATCTGGGAAGAATTTGCCAAGTTCCAAATTTGTAGCTACATCAAAGGTAGAAACATTGTCTTGTGAAATAGTAGAAACCGTTTGTTCTATTGTTCCAAAACCTGCCGACCTATAAGAGCCACTCAAAGCCAAATCACCCAAATCAGCAAGATTAGTTCTTAAAGCTCCTCTCACTGCCCAACCCTTTGTCCTATCAAAATCTGTCAAACGCAACTCATTAACCCAAACCTCAACACTCTTTGGCAACATATCGTCCTCGTCATATAGATTTTGTTTTTTAGGGTTACGCAGTCCTATCATTATAACCTTAACATTAGCAATGTTTGGTGAGCCTAAAACAGTTATTTTTCTACCATTAATATATTCCGTATAAGGTACGCTTGTAGAATAATTGGTATTTCCTCTTCTTATCAAAGAATTTCTATTTGTCTTTACTTTTACAATTGAGTCCAACTCTATCTCTATATTGTTAGCCTCTGGCCATACGACCTTGTCCTCTAACATAGAAGTATACCAAGGAGTAAAAGTTAAAGGTAACTCGTATTCGTAATAATTGGAAGTAAAATCGGTACCCAAACGCAAGAACAAAGCAACTTCTCCATCTTTATAATCATCAAACTCATTGACTTTTTCGGCATGGACAAACATTTTTAATTTGTTGTATTGTCTCATATCGTAGTCCATTGTTTTATAAATAGCACGAGCATCCCCGTCTGCCAAATTTGTTACTTTCATTGATAGAGATTGTTCATTTTGCTGTATATAACTTGTTGTAGAGTACTGCCTTTCTCTTTCTATTCCTGGTGGTAAGCAATAGCCTACAGGAGAGCGTTTGCCATTTTCTTCTATATTTACTGTTCCTATTGTTAAGGTGGTGTTTTCGGCTTGAGTACCAGTGGGTATTTGTCCAAGAGATAGAAGATTATCATTATATTTTCTCCATTCTGCACTAACCAACTCAAAAGAAGCAAAACGCAAAATAATAGGCTTTTTAAATCCTCTCAAGAAAGTACGCATAAATCTTATACTTTGATACCCCTCTATGTTACCTATTTTTCTATTTGGTTCTCTAATAGGAATTTTGAAATGATACCACTTGCAATTTGTAGTACTACCGTTTGCTAAGGAAACATTGTAAGCCACTTGTATATCATCTATATAATTCTCACCTACATTCATACGTGCAGGGTCTAAAATTACCTCATATTCATAATAATTTTCTGCTTCAGAAAGAGTATTGTCTTGATTAATATCTTCTACATTAGGCAAGGCTGTTGCTTGTTGTGACTCACCCGAAGAAGTAATGGAAGAGTTACCCTCTGGGTTATTGTATCTCTTATAACGATCAGTAATTTTGGCATTAAGTCTATCATATTCGTCAGAGCGAAAATACATAAAATCATCTGCAGAAGGGTCGGCTAATAATTTTTGATACCCTTCTTCACTTACTACATTTTGATTTACAGTCAAAAAACGCTCAAAGAAACTTTGTTCATCCAAAGAACTAAGCCCATCATAACCTATATCTTGATATTGCCTTGCATTGTTATCATTAGAAAAAGCATTGACAACAACTTGCAACTTAGGCACTCTTCCCCATATGGTTGTATCAACATTTTCCACCACGGCCGAGGTTGGCAAACCATTCTCATAACTTTTTCTACCATCCCTTAATATATCCTCAGAAACATCACCAAGATTAAAATAAAGTTTTCCTCCTTCACTATCAGGGTCCTCTATAAAAGGGTCCATCAACCAAAAATCTATGGACTCTATATTGGCAGATTCAAAATCTGTTGCATCAAGTTTTCTCATAATACCGCCCCAACGTGTCTCTGGGTTGTTTAAGTTAGCATCTACGTCCAATCCTCTTGACCAAGCAGAAAGCGTATCATAGTTATAAGGTCCTCTTTCTTGTGGGTAAAAAGCAATATTAAATTCGTGTATATTATTTCTTTGTCCCTGTACTAATTCCTTGTTTGGATAAACTTCAGATTCTAATATTTCTCTTGCGTAGGGCTTACTCCTATCGTCATTATTTATATTACTCGGAGCTGCTCCGTTATAAAAGTTATCATCTATGGAATACCATGCAATTTTTGCTCTATTAAAGCCGTAGGCAAGACCTGAGTTTTTGAACGTTTCTGGGAAAAGTGGGTTGGGAGAATCATAGTCTTGAGGTGTTGAGGCCAAAAACCATGCATTCACAGCCCTTAAATCATAACTTCTTTTACTTGTTTCAAAATCATCTATGTACGCAGTACCTGAAGAACCTATGGCTGCCGAATTGCCCGGTATGAATTGTGCTATTTCTCCCTCAAAAGTCAAGTTGGAAGGTGTGTTTGTGCTATAAAACGGCAACCAATCCATAATCTTTGTAATAAAAGGTACTTGCTTTGTAAAATGAATATCAAAACCTAAAAGACTATTGCTTATAGGTTCTTCACCGTAGTTTACTTTTTGTGTTATTGGTGATTCGTGTAGGTGCATAAACGTTGCACCTAAAGACAAATCAGGTGAAACGGTATAAGTACCTCTCACTCCAAACATCCATTTTGTTGTCATGGAAAAGGTTGAATTACTCTCTGTAGAAACAGTTATAGGAGTGCCAGAGGAAAGATATGCCCCATTAATAATCTTTACCCTTCCCATTGCATAATCTACGGTGTAATCGACTCCTTCTTGCAATTGTATTCCTCCAGCCATAACGGTTACACTGCCTTGTGGCACATTGACTGCTCCCAAACTAATTTCTCCTCCAGAAGAAGAGGAACGATATCTTCCTTCTAAATAATATTTGTTTTTTTCTGTGTATTGCTGCGCTTGAGAGCGGGTAAGGGTGTATAAAGAATCAAAACAATATTTATTAGCAAATTCCTCATCATTTAGTATTTCCCTAAGGTCCTTACCAAAAGGCTCAACCAAAGGAAAATAAATCAAACCTCGTGAAGAATTTACCAAACCCATAGAAGAGGAGGAAATTTCTACATAGTCAAACACTCCGTCCGGATACATATTTTGCCTTGTGTCCATTCTGTCCAAACCAAAGACTTGAAGCAAAGGCACAGAAGCCAAAGGACCTTCAGTAAAATATCCTGTTTCTATACCTTCCTCATCACCAAGATACATAATATTGAGACGAAAATCCTCGGAGGAAAGTTGAGAAGAACCTATCCAATAGACGTTTTTCATCATTAATTTCCAAATAGGGTTTCTTACATTTAAGGAAGAGGACTTCAATAGTTTAACAACCAAAGTATTAGGGTCGGTAACTCCTTCGTCAGAAAATTCTCCAACTTGATAAACAGTAGTATCTCCAACTATTTGATATTGAAACGCAACTGCCAAAACTTGGTCATTTGATAATGATTGATTCAAAGAAATAAAACCAAGTTGAGAGTTTAGAGTATATTCGCTTTCAGAAAGTTTTCTTGCACTTTCTACTTTTTCATAATTTTGCCCTGAAACAAATCCCATTCCTTGTAATACATTGCCCACGGTGTTGATATTTCTCAAGGAAGAAGGATTGGCTATAAGAAACAAATCATTAGAAAGCTCATTATCTGGATATTCTGAGCCGTATGGGTTGGTAAAGTTTGGTGTTGTACAATATGGATTTTTTTCTCCCAAATCTGCAAACGCCACAATATTTCTGTTATTATTAACTGCACTTCCTATGTTGGTTTTCCACACTTCTACTCTTGTAATTACAATATTGCTATTTATTATAGGAAACGTGGACATCGCCTTATTATAGTTGTTGTAAAAGTATTGTGAAAGGAAAAAGTGCTTATTTTCGTCATATTCATCGGCTTTGAAATTAAATTCTTGCGTTTGCGCCCCGTTTTGAACGGTTATAGACTGGCTTTCGCTCTTTTGCTGAGAAGCCAAAAGGTCAAGCAATAAATTTCCAAATTTCAATCTTGTCTTTACACCAAAAAGATTTTGCACACCAGTTATAAGAGTTGTAGGCAAAGCAAAAGACACGTTTCCTGCTTCCAAAAGTTGAAGTATATCATCTTCCTTACCCTCATACTTAAATTTTAAAAGTTCTTTTTCAAAATCAAATGTTGCACCGCTATTGTAATTAAAATTAAACGATACCGCATTGCCTATCTGCGCCAAAGCATTGAATTGTAAATCCTCGTCAAAATCAAATCGCGTAACGCTTCTCGCATTTTCGTTCAAAGAAAGGTTTTCATTTTTGTTGTTAACCAAAGCAAATTTTAAATCTATACCTCCAGAAAGCCTTATATCTATATCTTGCCCTCCAAAAATTTTGTCCATCCACTCGCTATTGATTCTGAGTTTTGGAATTAAAGAAGACAGACTTTCCTCATTCTGCAACAAAACAGCACTACCGGCTTTGTTTTTCCAATAAGAGTCTATCATTCTATCCAAATCATACTTCTGATACTCATCAAAAGACAATTTTCTTGCCTCTATAATAACCTCACCAACTCTTTTTACCTCTATGTATTCGTTGTTTATAGGGTCGTATTGTACAGTGGTTGTTATATTTTGAGGTTCTTGCAAATATAAGGGACTTTCCTCGTTCTCCTTAATAGGATAGTGAAGAGTATCGGGGGGATACAAAAACTTTCCGCTCGCAAATACTTCCAAGCAGACAAAAATAAAAAGCAATAATATAAAATACTTTTTTATAGTCATCCAAAGAGATTATAGTCGTTTCAACGCTTGCTTAATCAATTCCTCTACACCTATCAGTTTATCCTCTTTTAATATTTTGTCTAAAGTTTTTTCCACTATGATTTTATTGAATCCTAGAGTTTGCAATGCTAATAACGCTTCTTCTCTGTTTTTATTGTTTTTTTGAATATCAATATTTATGTTTTCAGAAGAATAATCCCATTTTTTTAATTTGTCTTTTAATTCAACAATAAGTCTTTGGGCAGTTTTGTTACCAATACCTTTGATAGAGTTTATTGTTTTTAAATTTTCTGAGGCTATAGCGTTTACTATTTCATCTGTACCAAGAGAAGAAAGCATCATTCTTGCCGTATTTGGTCCTATTCCATTTACACCAATAAGGAGTCTAAACAATTCCCTTTCCTTTTCGTCTATAAAACCATATAGTATTTGAGCATCTTCTCTTACTACATAATGAATAAAAATTTTGCCCTCCGTCATATCCTTCAACTTTGAATAAGAGGAAAGGCTTATCTCTGCTTTATAACCGACTCCATTGCAATCCACAACCATAAAAGAGGGAGTAATTAAAGTAAATTTTCCACTTAAATATTCAAACATAAAACACAAGTATTTTTTATAAGTGTTGCAAAATTACAAAAATATGTTGTTTTACATTGCAAAGAGTGAGCAAAATAAAAGAAGGTAAAAAACGTTAGTTATAAAAAATTTGTAAAAATTATGTTAAGGAGATTTTATTTGTTTTTATTTGCATTTTGTTTTGTATTTGTAGCAAACGCACAGCAAAAGTATGTAATAGATTTTTACATTCATGAAATAGACGATTCTGTTATTTATATAGGTAACTATGTTGGTGTCTCTCGGCATATTGTAGATAGTATAAAAGTGGAAAAAGACGGCTCTTTTCATTGGGAAACACAACCTTTGCCTAAGGGTATGTATATGGTAAAAGATGAAAATCAAAAAGATATGTTTTCTTTCCTATTGAGTGACAGTCCAAAATTTTCCATAGAAATATACAACAATGGGGTATCTAACGTAAAAGGATGCGAGGAGAATCAAGCCTATTTGCTTTATCAGGGTATGAATAGCACATATCAAACGGCTATGTATTTTTATCGTATCAATCTGCAAGCTGAACCTCAAAAAAAAGATTCTCTTTACGCTATTGTAGAGCCTATAATGGATAGTTTTGCTGTGTTTCAAAAACAATTTTATGCCACATACCCAAACAACTTTGTAACTATAGTACAAAATAGTTTAACCCAACACATACCTTCTTATTTTGTAGAAAACGGCAAGGTAAAAGCGGGTATGGAAAAAGAGTATGCCTATTATTATCGCAAACATTATTGGGACAGTTTTCATTTTGAGGATAATAGAATACTGTACAGCCCTTATTTTATCAACAAATTTAATAACTATATAAGCGAAGTAACAACTCAAGATGCGGACTCTGTTTGCGTGGCTTTGGATGACTTTATTGCTCAAGCCTTACAACGCAAAGGAGTGGAATATGCCGATTATGTACTAACATGGTATATGAACACCTTACCTACTATGCCTTTTTCTTTTAATGAATTGGTATTTAAACATATAATGGACAAGTACTCGGATTATATAAGAGCCTTATTTACCAACTCAGAACTTGATTTGTTTAAGGAATACTTAGAAAAAATTTCAAAATTTTTACCCGGAAAAACTATGCCTAACATAGTAGCAACAGATGTAGAGGGAAAACCTCACAGCCTTTATGAATCTTCACATCGTTTTACAATACTTTACTTTTTTGCTTCCACTTGTGAAAGTTGTAAACAAAATCTAAATATTCTGCAAGATTTATATAGTATGAACAAGGACTACTACGATTTGGAAATATTCTCAATAGATGTAGAGGACGATGTTGAAATAGGTAAGGCAAGGCAAAGATTAGAACAATATCCTTGGATAGTAACTTTTAAAAGTGTAACCGAGTTAAGAGAGTACGGTTTTATCTTAGACCACACACCAGAATTGTATATTTTGGACAAAGACAAAAAAATACTTAATAAAACTCCTATATATGGACACATAGAAAAAGTATTAGACGCTAATATGAAAAAGCAAACAAAATAATAATTTACACAATAAAATAAGAATGGCTGACAAAATTAATATTTGACAGCCATCTTTTTATATAGGAGTCATAAAAATTTATCTTCTTCTTTGATTTTTTGCTCGCTCTTCCATAAGTTTTCGATTTTGTTTTTCAAGATTTTCCATGCGTTGTTGCCATTTGGATTTTTTCATAGGCTTTTTAGCATTTTGTTGCAAACGTTCCAAAACTTTCTTTTCATCTATTGTCTTTCTTATTATATACATTTGCAAAACTGAAATCAAAAGAGAAATCAAATAATAGTAGTTCAACGCTGCAGAGAAATTATTCAATATGAATAGCATAAAAATAGGCATACCATACATCATAAATTTCATACCCGGCATAGCATTATTTTGACTCTGTTGACTCATAGTCATTTTTGTATAAATAAGTTGGGCAATTGTCATCAAAAGACAGAACAAAGAAATATGGCTACCATAAAAAGGTATATTGAAAGGCAAGTCCAAAATACTATCGTACGTAGAAAGGTCATCAGCCCATAAGAAAGACTGTTGCCTCAATTCCACAGAAGAAGGAAAAAACCTAAACATAGCCACAAGTATGGGGAACTGCAACAACATAGGCAAACAACCAGACATAGGGTTGATACCCGCACGTTTGTAAAGTTGCATTGTGGCTTGTTGTTTCTGCATAGCTTGGTCTTGTTTTGGGTATTTCTCATTAATTTTCTGTATTTCGGGTTGCAAAACTTTCATCTTCGCAGTAGAGGAAAAAGATTTGTAAGCCAAAGGGAACAAAACTATTTTTACCAACAAAGTCAGTATAAGAATAATCAAGCCCATGTGTAAATCAAAACCTTGCAAGAAGTCAAATACAGGTATGATAACAAATCTATTTACCCATTGTAAAAGGAAAAATCCCCAACCTAATGGTATGGTTTTTTCTAAATCTACATCATAATTTTTAAATATTTTGTACTTGTTTGGACCAAAGAAAAAGTCCATATCATATTCTGTATAGGCTTTGTCATTGGAGTATTTGAAATCTATCAAAGAATGCATATTTCTCACATTGGTAGAGGAGGTATCCGTATTGGTTACCATAGTAGCCGAATTGAAATTGGTGGCTGAATTTTTTGCCATAAGCACAGTAGAAAAAAATTGTTGCTTGTAAGAAATCCACTTGATAGGAATACTGCTACTTTCTGTTACAGAGTCATCTCTGCCTTGTTCTTTCAAATACTCAACCTCATCGTCCAACATATAATATATTGAAGAGTTTTGAGTTTCTATCTTTTTGTCTTTCTCTTTTAGACACAAAGGAGAATTCCACTCAAATTCTAAACTACCTTCATCACTTACAATCTCTTGCATATTGTTGAGAATTATCTTATAACCTATACGATAATCATCTCCTCGCAAAGTATAACGATATTCCAAATATTGTTTATTATTATTTATAAAATCCTTTTCTGATATGTTTAGAGTATCAGGTTTGTTGGGTATAAGCCTTAAAGAAACTATTAATGAGTCTTTACCACTGACTTTTAAAGGAGTTTTTGAGTTATATAACTTGTTATTTACAAAAACTTTGAAATTCAAATCCTCTGTATTTACTACCGTAGAACCTAAGGTAAGGTGTAGTCCATATTTATTGCCCTCATTGGTAAAGAATTGTACTTGATGTTTTTTGTCGTATGTAACATAATCTTTCAAAGTTATTTGAGAAATCATACCTCCCTTAGTATTGATATCGGCTTTGAAAACATCGTTTTCCAATACAATGCTTTTATTTTCCTCATTGACACAATAAGAAAAAACAGAGTATTTCTCTGATATTAGTTTGTTAAGTTCTATTTTTGCCGAATCATTCTCATTTGCTATTGAACGCAAAGAGTCTATTTCTGTTTGCTCCGTATTAGCAATTAATTTCGTATTTTTTTCTAAGACTTGTTTTTGAACTTTTGCAATAGAGTCTTGATAACGTTTTTGTGCTTGTTTTTGCTCCTCGCTCGGACGATTGAGCCAACTAAAAACCACGAACACCAAACATATCAATACTAAACCTATTATTGATTTCTTATCCATTTAGTATGACTTTTTGTTTTTATTTTTAAAGTTGCAAAGATAATGCTTTTTACTTTAATGAAGTCTTATTTTGCGTTAGTAAATTTTGAAAAAAAAATATTTTCTTAATACTGCTCGTTTTCGTTAGGAAAGTTACCCGTCTTTACATCAGAGGAATACTGTTTTACGGCTGAGCGTATTTCATCTCCCAAAGACATATATCTTCTCAAAAAACGCGGTGAAAAATCTTGTGTTATACCTAACATATCGTGCAGAACAAGTACCTGTCCATCCGTATATTTTCCTGCTCCAATGCCTATTGTCGGTATAGTTAACTCTTCGCTTATTTGTTTTGCCAATAAAGCAGGAATTTTTTCCAATACTATAGCAAAGCAACCCGCTTGTTCTAAGGCTTTGGCATCTGCAATAATTTTTTCAGCCTCTGTTTTCTTGGTTGCCCTAACAGTATATGTGCCGAACTTATTGATACTTTGAGGAGTAAGTCCCAAATGCCCCATAACAGGAATACCTGCAGAAAGTATTCTGTTTACACTTTCCAATATTTCCTGCCCTCCTTCAAGTTTGATAGCACTTGCAGCCGTTTCTTTCATTATCCTTATAGCCGAGGAAAGAGCCATTTTACTATTTCCTTGATAAGAACCAAAAGGCATATCCACCACTACCATAGCACGAGACACTCCTCTTACCACAGAAGCAGCATGATATATCATTTCGTCCAACGTAATGGGCAAAGTAGTCTCATATCCAGCCATAACATTTGCTGCACTATCTCCCACCAATATAACGTCTATATTGGCAGCATCCACAAGTTTTGCCATAGAATAATCATAGGCAGTTATCATTGATATTTTCTCACCTTTCAAGGTCATGTTACCCAAAGTATGAACGGTAACTTTTTTTAATGTATTTTGTTTTGCTACAGACATAAAATTGTTCCTAATATTTAGAAAAGTACAAAATGCAAAAGTATAAATTTTTAATAAAAGTGTAAACAATGTTAAAAAAAAAGTAACGGATCTGCCCTTATAAAACTGGCAATGCCTGCAGCCACAGGCTGTTTTAAAGACGCTA
>CAZVEO010000060.1:0-15257 GCA_964626385.1 uncultured Bacteroidaceae bacterium | reverse complement strand
GTGGATGTTTGGCATCAAAGACGGCTTCAACATCATCATAGGCAACCCCCCGTATTTTTTATATCAAGAATCTCATGTAGGTGAAATAGAAGAGATACGTAAGGATGAAGATTATAGCATAGCATTTGGGGGAAAATTAAATGCTTATAAACTATTTCTTGCAAATGCTCTTAAAAAGTTATTGGCTATAAGAGGAATAAATTGTTTTATATTTCAAAATTCGTTTTTAGGAGATAGACAAGCTACAAATTTAAGAGAGTACGTATTGAAGAACAATAAAATTATTAAAATAGATTCTTTTCCAGAGCGAGATAATAAAAAGAAACGTGTATTTGAAAGTGTAAAAATGAGTGTTTGTATATTGTTAGTACAAAAAATAAAAGTCTCACCTAACTATGTATTTCCTGTGTATATTTGGGATGATAGACAAAAGTCTAATGGAATAAAATCTTTATTTTCTCTCAATGATATTTTAATCATAGATAATGAAAATTACACAATACCAAGATTAAGTTATAAATATAAACCATTGATTATAAAATTATTATCACAAAGAAATATTCATTTAAAATGTATAGAAGGAGAACTAAATGTAACAACACACCAACATTTTTTTAATTCAAATATTAATAATCCTATCATATTGAAAGGAGCATCTATACAAAGATATTATTATACTCTAACAATGAGTCAAGGACAAATAGATTATCTTAATGAAAAAGATTATTTAATACGATACGGAAGTTCTAAAAAATCATCTCATCATAATTGTGAAAGAATTGCAATGCAAGGAATGACTGGTGCTAATGACAAAATTAGACTTATTATGACAATTATACCAAAAGGATATTATTTGGCAAATTCGTGTAATTACATTTTGCCAATAGAAGAAATGGATTTGTATTGTTTGTTGGGCTTTCTAAATTCTAAAATTTTAAATTGGTTTTTTAGATGCTTTAGTACAAATAGCAATGTAAACGGATATGAAGTAGATAATTTTCCAATACCATTTATAACAAAGGAGCAAGAGAATAAAATCTCTAATTTGGTGAAAAATATTTTAACAATAAAACAGAATGACAACTTAGCAATTACCAAATCTTTGGAGCAAGAGATAGATAACTTGGTCTATAAACTCTACGACCTAACCGACGAAGAAATAAAAATAATAGAAAGTTAGTATAAGGTTAATGATTGGCAAATAACTCGTTTCTGTGCAGGAGAGGAGAGTGTTATAAGTAAAAAAGATTTTAAAGTCCAAATATCAAATTAAGATACTTGGGCTTAGAATAGGAGGAAAGTAGCCTCTGGGGGAATCGAACCCTCATTTAAAGTTTAGGAAACTTCCGTTCTATCCGTTGAACTAAGAGGCCATATAAAAACAAATAATTAACGAAGTATTTTGTTGTTTATTATTTAGGAATATATTTTTTGTTTACATTTTTATTATTCGTTTAGAATAAATATTGTCCTCATTGTCTATTATGGTCAAAAGATAAACTCCGCTTTTTTTATTGGAAATATTAATTGTATTGTTTTCCATCTTTATTTTTTCTCTTATGCCCATAGATGAGGTAAGGAATGTTTCTTTTATTCTTTTTTGTCCCAAGTTTATGTGTAATATATCTTTTGTTGGGTTGGGGTATATAAGCAATTCTTGGTCAAAAGCGATGTTGTTGGCTAAGCCTACGGCTTTGTAACCAAAGTAAGGTCGTATCATCAAGGCACCCTTAACAAAAGCCTGTTGCCACGGCTCACTAATTGCCAATTTGGAAAAAGTATGAGAGGAAGCGTTATTATTTCTGTCAAAACCTATGTTTATATAATCACCTTTATCCTTTATCTCCAAAGAAACAAAAAAATCTCCCTCTGTTAATATCAAAGGTTCGGAAAGATAATAACGAGTAAATTTATTTAAAGAATCACTATGTGGAAGAAATCTTTCCGATTTATAAATAACTTCGTTTGGCAAAGGAATATCGTCAGAAGTAGCATTCCAAACACAAAGATAAAAATATTTTCTATCAGAAGTATCAGCATTGTAAGTCTTATTGAAATATATATCTATGGCATTTAAAGTGTCCTCTTGATTAAGCGAAAACCCTAAGGCAAGATTGCTCCCTTTTAATGGGTTGATACCATAACCGCCTTCGCTTGTGCCGTCATCGTAAGCAAAATAATCGGAGAATATTTGCTTAAATCTTATTGTATCATTTGCTTGCAAATTGTCTTGTCCCACACCTTCGGTAGCAATATGTACAATCTCATATTCTGATTCATTATTCATTAAATCAAAGGCAAATTGCAAAGGAGGTTTTATATGGTTATTTGAGGTTTGAAATTCGTGAGAAAACAACAAAGAATTTATATTTTCAAAACCTCCGTCATAAAAATGTAAAATATTGTGGTCTTTGTCGTATATATAATATTTGTAGGTAGAGGAAAGTGGAGTGGAGTATAGATTTGCAATTTTTGTCTCCAAACTATCTTTCATCATAAAAGGTCTATATTGTCTATAAGGTACGGAAACATAATCTTTTAATAAAGATTGTGCCGGCTCCACAAAAGCTATATCTCTAAAACTGCTATCTGATGCTGTGCGGTTATAGTTAATATATACATAATCTATATTCCATTGGTCGCAATTGATAACATAATCTGCCACAGGGTTAGCGTCCAACGAAGCATAGTTTAAAAAACGAAATTGAAAATAAGCGTTAAAATACTTCTCCTCATTTATAGGCACCAAAATATAACGAAAATAATTGTTTTCTCTTGCATAAATAGAGTCCACACTTTCTCCTCGCATTGACCAAACGGTGTTCCATGTGTTTTCTGTAGCAGAAAAAAATTGTAAAACCAAAGAATCTTTGCTTGAAGGTTGTGAGCCTATTCTTTCCCACATATTACCCATACCTCCTCCGGGCTGGACAAAAAAGGACATATAAACAGAATCTCCAACGTTCAAACTTTGTTGGGAGGACAAACAATCCAAACGTATAAAATTAGAGCAAAGAGTATCTCCAACAAAGCCTAAAGTGTTTGCAGAAGGGTATAAATCTCCGTTTTTGTCTACAACATCCAAAGTTACTACACCCACACTTGGTGGTAAATATTGATAATTGTGATTGACAAAGCAATTTTCCCCTTGCCATAAATCCCCGCGAGGTATTCCAGTATAAGAAGAAAAATCATCCAAAAAAGGAAGATAAACTCCTTGTCCCAAAGACTGCAAAGCACAAAGAGATAAACAAGTTACTATAAGCAAATATTTTATGTTTTTTCTAATCACCCTCATTGTTTTGCTCCTTTAGCTCACCCATATTTATTTGTTCTTCTATTTGAGCATTTATTTGCTCTTGTTCAGCCATAGAGGACTTTTCTTTCCTAAACTGTTCTATTTGCTTTTTATATTTGCGCAAGTTATCATTCACAAAATTAAGAGAAATACTTGTGCCTATTGTGGCACTATTGACAAGAGGAGAATAAGAAACTACTCTCATTTTTTGAGTATCTTTTTCTCCATCAAATTGTTTTGTACCAACATTTAGCCCTGCTTTCCAAAGCATAATTTCAGCCTCTTTTTCCGTTAGACCAAGTACGTCTGGTATGTTTATTATTGCAGTTGTGGAAGGTACTTCCACCACCAAATCAACAGATTCTCCACACTGTATATCTGTACCTGTGCGTATTGTTTGTCCGCCATATCTTTGCTCTACAACAAGAGCATCTCCGCTCATATCGGTATTTCTAAATATTAGGGTGCCTACTCTTAAATTCTTGTCCACGAGGTTTTGAATAGCAGTTTTCAAAGACATATTAACACAAGAAGGCATAGAAACTATTTCGCCCGAATAAGCTACAACGGTAACATATATTTTCCTACCCTTTTTTACCATAGTACCAGGATTGGGGTCTTGAGTAAGAATGGTGCCGGGTTGAAAATTTTCCCTGTAAATAGAGTCTAAAATAAAAATATCAAACAAAGCCATTTCTTCTGAATCTACCACATCTTGCAATAACTTATCTGTTATCTTTGGTACTTCATATTCTTTGCCATGACGAGTGTATACTTTCAAGATTTGCATTACAATGAACAGCAAAGCAAAGAAAGATAAAACAATTAGTAATAAATGTTTAAAGAAAAGTTTGCTTTTTAAGAAATCTCTTTTTCTCATAAAAAATATTCTTATTTAATCTCTTCTCGCTCCGATGTACATCATTACGTAATATAATAGCGTAGCCAAAGAAGAAATTGCTGCAATAACGTATGTATAAGCAGCTAATCTTAACGCTCTTTCCGCTTTAGGGTGAGTTTGTGGAGAGGTAATGGCACTACGACCTAACCAAGCCAAAGCTCTTTTTGAGGCATCTATTTCCACGGGCAAAGTTACAAAAGAGAACAATGTTGTAAGAGCAAACAAAATAATACCTACCAAAAGCAGTTGAGGAAAAGCACGCAAAAGCAACATACCTGCCAAAAGCACCCATGTTACCCATTGACTTGCAAAACTAACCACAGGAACCAAAGTACTTCTCATTTGCAACCAAGAGTAAGCTGTAGCATGTTGCACAGCATGACCACACTCATGAGCCGCAACGGCCGCCGAAGCAACAGAGGTACCATTATATACATCAGGGCTAAGATTAAGAGTTTTATTGGTAGGGTTGTAATTATCTGTCAAATGTCCTCCTATGCAAGTTACTTTAACATCATAAATATCATTATCTTTAAGCATTTTTTCGGCTACTTCTTTTCCAGTAAGGTTTCCTTCTGTATGTATCTTTGAGTATTTCTTAAAAGACTTGTTTAAAGATGTACTCGCCCACCAACTAAGAAGCATTGTAGCGAAGAAAATAATCCAATAAAACGCATTTGTTCCAAATAATGCAACGCTTGTATCTATCATATTTTTAATTATATATTTGTTAAGGTTTATGATAAACGAAAGTTTCTTTATTTTATTGCAAGAAAGAGTTAAAACACAAATCTAAAATAATCATAACAGTACAACAATATATAGATCCGCTTTAATGTTTTTCTCTATTAAGTTTTGAAATAGCAATGTGCTTTTTTTGTAATTGTTTTGTATACAACTTAATTTTAATGAAATGAAAATGATTTTTTTAAGTGGAACATATTTACAATTTTCAATAAAAAAAGTCTTGTAAGGTTGTGTTTTACAAGACTTCTTTGAAGAGTGGGAGTAATAGGAGTCGAACCTATGACCCTCTGCTTGTAAGGCAGATGCTCTAAACCAACTGAGCTATACTCCCATTATTTTAAAAGAACTTTTTGCAATCGTGTTGTTATCTCCCTCAATTGCGAATGCAAAGATACAACCTTTTTTACAACTACCAAATAAAAATGAAAAAATATTTAGTTTTTTTTTATTTCAACCAATGATATTTTATTTGTAAAGATATTATAAATAATTAAATTATAAATAATTAAACAAGTATAAAAGAAGTTATAAAAAGTTAACAAAAATACATATTTTTTTTGTAGTAGTCTTGTATTAAGAAGAAGAAAAACTGTTTTGAAGTTGTTTTTTTTTGTGTTTTTATAGGAAGAAAGGAAAGTTTTTTTGACAAAAAAATAAGACACACTATGAGCGTGTGTCCTATTCTTTGTTGTTTATTCAGCAAAATGTTATTTAACTTTTACATTAACAACGCTGTCGCTTAAAGCCTTACCTGCTTTAAATTTAACAACAGTTTTAGCGGCAACTTTTATAGTCTTACCGTCTCTTGGATTTCTTGCCTCACGAGCATCTTTGTGTTGTAGAGAAAAAGTTCCAAAACCCAAAAGAGCAACTTTTTCACCTTCTTTCAAATAATCTGCTGTTACACCAAGAAAAGCATCATACGCTTTAAGAGAATCAATCTTTGTCATACCGGTTTTTTCGGCCATTCTGTCTGCAAATTCTTTCTTTGTCATCGTTGTAATTGTTATTAAATGTTTATATTATTTTAACTATGCAAATATATAACAATAATAATTATGTAACAAAATTTTAACAAAAAAAACTTTATTTTTTTTATTCGTTTTTTAAGTAATTACCTATTCTTAAACCTTTTACTAATTCATAGTCGGGCATACGTTTTTTTCCTGATAATTGTAAATCAATTAGTTGTAGAATAGAATCAGAGGTTTGCACCAAAATATTTTTTTTATTCTCTATCCATAGGGTACCAATTTGATTTTCTATATTTTTTCTTATTAGTTTAGTCTTAAATACTTTAAAAACGTATGTTTTTTCGTTGTTTTCATCCTTAAAAACGGCTTTTGCGGCAGGTATAGGACAGAGTCCGCGAACAAAATTGACAATTTCTTCGCCCTTTTTATTCCAATTTATAAAGGTATTTTCTTTAAAAATCTTTGGAGCAGGTTTGAATAAAGAATTGCTATTTTGTTTTATGGTTGTATAATTTCCTTTTGCCAACAAATTAAGGGTGTCTTCTATAAGAGTTTTTCCTTTCTCGGCCATTTCATAATACAAAGATTCAAAATCGGTTTGTTCTGTTATATCTATGCTTTGTTGCAAAAGTATTTCGCCACAATCTATTTTGTCGTTTAATAAAAATGTTGTTATTCCTGTCTGCTTTTCTCCGTTGATTATAGCCCAATTTATAGGTGCTGCACCTCTATACTGAGGCAATAACGAGGTATGAAAATTAAAGGTACCCAAAGTTGGCAAAGAATAAACTTGCTGAGGCATCATCCTAAAAGCAACAACTATTTGAACATCTGGTTCTAACAGTTGCAATTCCTCAATGAAAGTAGGGTCTTTCATACTTTGAGGCTGTAAAATTTTTGTTATCCCCAAATCTATTGCTTTTTGTTTGACTTCGCTAAAAGCAACTTTTTGACCTCTTCCCATTTGCTTGTCAACATTAGTAACCACAGCAATAACGTTGTAACCGTGTTTTACCAAATGTTCTAATTCTATGGCAGCAATTTCCGGTGTGCCAAAAAAAATAATACGCAAATCTTTTGCTCGCATACCTACACTATTTATAGAGTAGTCATTTTTAGAGCTGTAATAGCGGCTTCCACACCTTTATTCCCGTGCCTTCCGCCCGAACGTTCTTTTGCTTGCTGCAAGTCGTTTGTTGTTAGCACTCCAAAAATCACAGGCAATTCTTCTTTCAAAGAAACCTGCATTATACCATTGGCAACGGCTGAGGCTATAAATTCAAAATGTCGTGTCTCACCTTGTATTATACAACCAAGACAAATAATAGCATCAAATTTCTTTTTTGAAGATAATTCAGATGCTCCAAAAGGTAGTTCAAAAGCACCGGGAACATGTTGTATGTGAATATCTCTTTCATCTGTGCCGTTATCCAAAAGAGTCTGAATGGCACCTTGTAATAAAGCATCTGTTATCTCATTATTCCACTCTGAAACCACTATTCCAAAACTAGACCTTGCCCCTGAGGGTACTTCATCCTTATTGTAAGAAGATAAATTTTTTAATTCCGATGACATTTTATTTTTATTTGTATTAATATTGTGCAAAGGTACAATTATTTTTTCTTATCAATGATGTTTTGATTTATTTTGCATTACTTTTCGATATTGTTTCACTATTTCTTACACCGAGTTAGTGTTATTTTAACAATACTTTCACCTGTTTTTTATGGTTAATTTGCACATTTTCAAAATAATTTATAATTTTGCAAAACGAAATTTTAGTTTTTAGGGACTTACCTCTTTAAATTCTATTTTGATAGTTTTTATTTTAATAACTTTTCTCAGTAGGGTAAGATGCTGATACAAAACAAAAAACAAAGTTTCCATGAGAGAAACAAAAGACATTAAACCATTGGAAAACTTCAATTGGGATGAGATAGATACCAAAGGTGAAGTTTATAAACAAGAAGAAAGAGAAAAACTTGAATCTGCTTACGACAAAACATTTAGCCAAATAGGAGAAGAGCAGATAGCACAAGGTAAAGTGGTATCTATCAATGACAGAGAAGTAGTTGTCAATATTGGTTTTAAATCAGATGGGGTTATTCCTGTTGCAGAGTTTCGTTACAATCCAGATTTAAAAGTTGGTGATACTGTTGAAGTATTTATTGAGAACCAAGAGGATGTCAATGGTCAATTATTGCTTTCACACAAAAAGGCTCGCATACTTAAATCTTGGGATAGAGTTAACGAGGCTTATGAAAGTGGAGAAATTATTAAGGGTTACGTTAAATCAAGAACCAAAGGTGGCTTGATTGTAGATGTGTTTGGCATTGAGGCTTTCTTGCCGGGTAGTCAAATAGACGTTAAACCTATAAGAGATTACGATGTATTTGTGGACAAAACTATGGAGTTCAAAGTTGTAAAAATCAACAATGAATTTAAGAACGTAGTTGTTTCCCACAAAGCATTGATAGAAGATGAGATAGAGGCTCAAAAGGCGGAAATTATGTCTCATTTGGAAAAAGGTCAAGTTTTGGAAGGAACTGTCAAAAACATTACTTCTTACGGAGTATTTGTTGACCTTGGTGGTGTTGATGGCCTTATACATATTACCGACCTTTCTTGGGGAAGAATCAATCACCCTGAGGAAATCGTTAAACTTGATGAGAAAATCAAAGTTGTTATACTTGAATTTGACCAAGAGAAAAAGCGTATTGCTTTGGGCTTAAAACAACTTACTCCTCATCCTTGGGACCAATTAGACCCTAATTTAAAAGTTGGTGATAGAGTAAAAGGTAAAGTTGTAGTTATAGCAGATTACGGAGCATTTGTTGAGGTAATACCTGGTGTTGAAGGTTTGATTCACGTAACCGAAATGTCATGGAGTCAACATTTGAGAACTGCTCACGAATTCCTTAAAGTAGGACAAGAAGTAGAGGCTGTTATTCTTACACTTGACAGAGAAGGCAGAAAGATGTCTTTGGGTATCAAACAACTTATGCCAGACCCATGGGTAAATATTGCTGAAAAATATCCTGTAGGTAGCAAACACACCGCTATTGTTAGAAACTTTACTAATTTTGGTATTTTTGTAGAGTTGGAGGAAGGAGTTGATGGACTTATTCATATTTCAGACCTTTCTTGGTCAAAGAAAATAAAACATCCAGCAGAATTTACCAAAATAGGAGAGAAAATAGATGTAGTTGTTTTGGAAGTAGATGAGGAAAACCGCAGACTTTCTCTTGGACACAAGCAATTAGAAGAAAATCCTTGGGATGTTTTTGAATCTATCTTTACTATTGGTTCTGTACACGAAGGAACAATAACCTCTATAAACGAGAAGAGTGGAGCAGTGGTTAATCTTCCTTATGGAATAGAAGGTTTTTGTCCTAAGGGACAATTGCAAAAAGAGGATAAGACCAACGCTAAGGTAGATGAAAAACTTCCTTTCAAAGTTATAGAATTTTCAAAAGAAGCAAAACGTATAGTACTTTCTCATTCTCGTACTTGGAAACAAGAAGAAGAAAAATCAGGAAAGAAAGAAAGTGCAACTATGAAAATAAATCAATCTTTGGAGAGAACAACACTTGGAGATTTGGACGTATTGGCTTCATTGAAAGAGGAAATGACCAAACAAGAGAACGAGAAAAAATAAAGCTTGATTTATTAAATTTTTATAATTGAAAGGGTGTGTCTTTTTTAGACACATCCTTTTTTGTTTAATATATAGAATTAAGCATATATATTTGGTTGTTTTTTTTGTGCAGATAGTTTTTAAAGCGAGTATTATTTCAAAGAGTTTTGGCACCTATATTTTTAAAGTCTATTTTAAGCAAAGATAAACTTATTCTTATCGTCGTAATATTGGAGCATATTGTTAAAACATCAAAGGCTACCATTGTAACATCGGAGCATAGTAATAAAAAAGTGCCGTTTTTTACCTATCAAAACGGCACTTTTTCTATCCTATCATAAAGAGATAAAATGATGGTATTAAGGTTTGTAACTATAATGGTAGGTAAAACAATGATAAGCATAAGTAAATAAAACTTAGAAAATGTAAAGAAAGAAAATAAATAAGAAATAAAAAGAGAGAAAGTATCCCTACTTTCTCTCTACGTTATGAAAAAACATTTTTATTAACATTAATAAAATCAAAGATTTATTATGCTCCAAGTTCCAATCTTGCAAAGGCAACAACTTTAAGTTCTTTATCTTCTTCTTTAAGATAAGTTGCTACATCCTTTTTGTTGTCAGCAAAATATTCTTGAGAAAGAAGAGTACTTTCCTTGAAGAATTTCTCCAAACGACCTTTTGCAATATTTTGTATCATTTGCTCATTAAGGTTTGCTAATTTTTCCTCTGTAGTCTTTGCTATTATTTCCTTAGCTTTTTCTACATCCTCAGCAGTTATCCACCCCTTTGACATATTACTTTCCATATGTTCTGGGCTGTCAACGTGAGCAGGGTTGATACCCGCTTTTCTCAAAGCTGCTTCAACAGCTTTTTGAACTTGCTCTTGTTTTGACTTCTCAATATTTACTTTCATTTCCTCGTCTATAACATTTTGAGGAAAATCTTCTTTTGTCAAGGCTTGAGGACGCATAGAAACAACTTGCATTGTCATATTTTTGCCTGCTTGGTCAAAACCAGCCTTATTCATAGCCACAACACTTGCCATTCTATTGCCAGGGTGAATATAAGCATATACTTGAGTACCCTCTACAAACTTGTAAGCAGAAAGAGTTATTTTTTCGCCAATTTTAGCAAGTTGGTCTAATACCAAAGTCTCTATTTTTGTACCATTTATTTCCAAAGCATTAACTTCTTCCAAAGTTTTAGCTTTAGTCTCAATAGCAACATCAAGTACACTTTGAGTAAAGGCAACGAAATCTTTATTGTTTGCAACAAAATCTGTCTCACAATTAAGCATTACTACAGCGCCAAAAGTCTTATCACTATTAGTTTTTGCAAGCACAACTCCCTCGTTAGCAGCACGGTCGGCACGTTTAGCAGCAAGTTTCTGTCCTTTTTCTCTAAGGTATTCTATAGCCTTATTAACATCACCATCGCACTCAACAAGAGCTTTCTTACAATCCATCATACCAACGCCGGTAAGTTGTCTCAATTTATTTACCTCTTGAGCAGTTATATTAGCCATAATTCTTTTCTCCTTTTCTTTTATTAGTTTCTATCTGTACTCATAGTTCTTCTTACTCTTCTACCTTTGTTATTTTCTACATTTTGAGGTTTCTCATCATCCAAAAGCTCTGTAGCAAGTCTTTCTTCTCTTTCGTTTTCAGCATCCTCTTGACGAGCTTCTTTATCAAGTTTTCTTTCTTGTAAACCTTCTTCTATGGCTGAACACATATATTTAACCATAAGCTCTATAGCCTTTGAAGCATCATCATTCGCAGGAATAGGAAAATCAACAAGGTCTGGGTTGCAGTTGGTATCAACCATAGCAAAAGTAGGTATATTCAATCTCTTAGCCTCAGCCACAGCAATATGTTCTTTATTTATATCAACTATAAACAAAGCAGCAGGCAAACGATTAAGATTTGCAATAGAACCTAAATTCTTTTCCAATTTATTTTTTTCTCTTGTTATTTGCAAACGCTCACGTTTGGAAATCATATTAGTTTCCTTGTTACTAAGAAGTTTGTCTAAAGACCCCATTTTTTTAACGGCTTTGCGTATGGTTGTAAAGTTGGTAAGCATACCACCTGGCCAACGCTCTGTAACGAAAGGCATACCTGTAGTTTTTACTATATTTGCAACCACATCTTTTGCTTGTTTCTTAGTTGCAACAAAAAGTATTTGCTTACCAGATTTTGCTATCTGTTTCATTGCATTTGCTGCTTGCTCAGCTTTTGTTGCAGTTTTATAAAGGTCTATGATATGAATACCATTGCGCTCCATAAAGATATAAGGAGCCATTTTAGGATTCCATTTTCTTTTTAGGTGTCCAAAATGAACACCAGCATCAAGCATTTTGTCAAATTCTAACATGTTTGTTTTTCTTGTTTTTGTTTACTTTCCTAAATTTTTTTACTAATTTAAAACAACCGACAAGTAGTTGTCTTTAGGATTAACAAATCTTGACGGTTTGGATACTAAACCCATATTCAGCATTAAAGTATATCCTAACGTTTGCTGAATTGAAAACGTTTTCTTGCTTTCTTTTGTCCCGGTTTTTTTCTTTCAACCATACGGGCATCTCTTCTTAACAAGCCTTTTTCTTTCAAAGCAGGACGGTCTTCAGCATTTGCCTCACAAAGAGCTCTTGCTATACCCATTCTTAAAGCCTCTGCTTGTCCAGAAAAACCACCACCGTCAAGGTTAGCTTTTACATCAAATTTACCCATAGCCTCTACAGTCTCAAAGGCTTGGCGTACTATGTATTGTAAAGGAGCGGTGGTAAAATAATCCTTATAATCTCTTCCGTTTACAGTGATAACACCGTTACCCGGTTTCATATATACACGTGCTACGGCTGTTTTTCTTCTTCCTATTGTATTTATTACGCCTTCCATTTTTATCTTATTGAATTAAGTTCTACTAATTGTGGTTGCTGTGCTTCAAATTTGTGGTTAGGTCCCTCTACTACATGCAAATGTCTGTAAAGTTTATCACCCAATTTATTTTTAGGTAACATTCCTTTTACTGCATGCTCAAGTACTCTGATAGGGAATTTTGATAACCAAAGTTGAGGAGTTGCAAATCTTTGTCCTCCTGGATAACCAGTGTGACGAACATATTGTTTCTTTGTGTACTTTTTACCCGTAAATCTAACCTTCTCGGCATTGATAATTATCACGTTATCGCCACAATCAACGTGTGGAGTATAAGAAGGTTTGTGCTTACCCCTAAGAATGTTAGCCGCTCTTGTAGCAACGCGACCTACAATTTGATTTTCCGCATCTATAACTATCCATTTCTTTTCAACCTCTGCTGGTTTGATAGATATAGTTTTATAACTTAATGTACTCATTTTCTTTTCTTAAACTTCTTTTCAAAATTTATCTTAATTCTTGTTTTCAAAAAACGTTTCACAAAGGCCAAATTATGAAAACATTTTTCTCTAACTCACTCAAAAGACCAAGTATAACGGGCATGATACTCTCACTTTTGAATTTGCAAAATTACAATATCTTATTGAATTACAAAAATTTTTAATGACTTTTTTGATATATAATTTAGTTGTTTTGTTTTATGGGGTTTATTTTTCTGTAATTTCTTGCCCAACGAATAAATATTCCTAAGAAAATCACAGCCACTATTATTCCTGTTACAACGCTAAAAATATAATTTAAATGAAAACCTTCGGGGGCAGAAAGTATATAGGTAAAACAAACACAAGTCATAAACATAGCCGGTATAATAGTAATAAAGAAATTTCTTTGATTCTTAAATAAATAAACTGTGCAAGCCCAAAGCGTAAATATACTCAAAGTTTGATTGCTCCAAGCAAAATATCTCCACAAAACATCAGATTTTAAATTCATTACAAGAAAAGTTACAAGAAAAATAGGCAGGGCTACAGCCAAGCGTTTCAACAATGGTTTTTGGTCATAGTGAAGAAAATCTGCAACAATCAATCTTCCACTTCTTAGGGCTGTATCTCCGCTTGTTATGGGAGCAACAACCACTCCTATTATGGCCAAAATTCCGCCCACGGTTCCAAGCCATCCTTTGCATATAGTAGCCACTATTTCAGCCGTTTCGTGTCCTTCTGCAGAATATTTTTGCAAAGCCTCTATACCGTTAGCACAATCGGGGTACATACTCATAAAGAAAGAAGAAGCACTTGCTGCCCAAATCAAAGCAACAATACCTTCCGTTATCATGGCTCCATAAAAAACTCTTCTACCATATTTTTCATTTTTTATACATCTTGCCATGAGAGGAGATTGTGTTGCATGAAAGCCACTTATTGCACCGCAAGCAATAGATATAAACATCATAGGAAAAATAGGTAAGCCCTTAGGGTGCATATCTTTTAAATTGTTCCAAACCTCAGGTATTGGTGCATTGGTTCTAAAAATGGAAACCAAAAGTCCTAAAGCCATAAAAATAAAAATAAAGCCAAAAATAGGGTATATTTTTCCTATTATTTTGTCCACAGGTAAAAGAGTGGCAAGTATATAATAAGCAAAAACTATAACCGCAAACAAAGTAACACTAATCTTTGGTATTAAACCGTGCAACAAAGCAGCAGGTTGGGAAACAAAAACAGCACCTACCATTATTAATAAAACTATGGTAAACAAAAGCATTATGGTTTTTACCACCTTACCCAACTGAGAGCCGACAATTTCTGTAAGAGATGCACCATTTTGCCTTATGCTTATCATTGCAGAAATAAAATCATGTACCGCTCCTGCAAAAATACAACCGAAAACAATCCATAAAAAAGCAGCAGGACCAAACATTATACCCATAACTGCTCCAAATATAGGTCCCGTTCCTGCAATATTAAGAAACTGAATAAGAAAAAGCTTCCACCAAGGCATAGGAATATAATCTACTCCATCGGGGTTGAGTATAGCAGGTGTTTGTCTGTTGTAATCTGTTTTGAAAACTTTTTCTACAAATTTTCCATATGTAAAATAGCCCAAAATCAAAAGTAATAAAGCAATAATAAAACTAATCATAATGTTCCTCTTTTTTTTTAATACTTTTTAATACTGCAAAATTATAATATTTTTAATTACTTTTATAAACCTACTATATGTTTTTACAGGCACAGCCTGTTTTATAAGGATACAGCCGTTAACTTTATAGGTTATTATAAGTTAGCATAGGTTATGGTAGGGTAGGGTAGAGCCTTTACTTTTTTTTACGGCTTTGCCCTTATAGAACAGCCTCAGGCTGTAATCTATGCTAACCTATCCCAACCCATGCTAACTTATCAAAACCTATATAAAAAAACGAAAAAAAAATAACACAAAAAAACAAAAAAATCGGTTTACTGGAAATCAATAAGTTACAAAAAAAAAGTGTGCGCGGGTTTGGTCAGGTCGAAAAATCTTTGTAACTTTGTAAGAGAAAAAGATACCTACCACAAAATTAACGATTTTTACCTTTGTAACTACTTGATAATCAGCAATAACGAATCTTCGTTTCGATTTCTCGAAACGAAGATTCGTCGAAATAAAACGAAGATTCATTTTTGTAAAATCCTGATTTAAAAAAAATTTTCTTCAAAAAAGCCTTCGAAATCGCTGAAAATCAAGAAAAATGCCCAATTTTGACCCTTCGGAAAAGGTTAACTTATTGATAATCAATAGTAGCACCCTTATTTTTTGCTTTTAAATGGGTATTTACGCGA
>CAZVEO010000059.1:0-15279 GCA_964626385.1 uncultured Bacteroidaceae bacterium | reverse complement strand
TTTATAAGGTAGTTACATTTTTTTTTATTCTAATGGAATTAAATTCTTAAATAAATAATATAATATCCTATTTAACAAAATAATATAGTGAAAAAATTTTAAAAGACTTTTATTGCAAAAAAAATTAAGCAAAACTAATTCATAAAAAATTAAATTTCAAAAATTCCAATGTTATTCCATTCTTTATCAAGACAATAATTTTTTAGAGCCTTCTTTGGTACAAATATTTTTAAATTTTTATTGGTGTTATCAAAAATATGGGTTTTTAATACAGGAGGAATATTTGCAAGAGAGATAACTTTCTCCAAATTTTCACATCCCCAAAAAATTCGCTTACCTACGTTCTTTAGAGAAGAGGGTAATATGATTTGTTGTAAATTGTAATCATCTTCAAAAACATAGTTACCAATACACTGTAGTCCTTCAGATAGAACAACATTTTTTAGCCCCGTGCAACACATAAAAGCTTGATTTTGAATTTCTACAATAGAGGATGGAATATTTATTTTCTCAAGCCCCCATGCAAAAGCAAAAGCACCAACTCCAATTTTTTCTATTTCTGCAGACAAGATAACCTCTTTTAAACAAGCACAACCAACAAAAGCATAATCTTCTATCTGTTTTATAATGGGTGGCAAATTAATGGAGGTTAATTTTTCACAACCATAAAAACAAGAATCTTTTATGGAATGCAATTTTTGTGGAAGATGAATTTTTTTTAGATTTTTACAGTATTCAAAAGCACTCTTGCCAATATATTCCACACTATCAGGAATAAAAACTTGTTCCAAGCTTTCACAATGAGAAAAAGCATAGTCGTCTATATACTTCAACTTATTAGGGAAAGTAATGGTTTTTAAATCTTTACAACTTGAAAAACAATTGTACGGAATACCTTCTACACTTTCATTAAAAATAAGTTGTTGCAAAGCAGTTTGCTCAAAAGAGGAGTCTGAGAACTTTATTATATTTTCAAAACCTTCTACCCTGCTTAAATTTTTACACAAAGCAAAAGCCTCCTTATCCACTGCATTTATTTTTGAGGGCAGAGTATAATCAAACAAGTTAAGATTATGTCTAAACTTTTCTTGCAAAAATTCCAACATTAGCACTCACTATCGTTTGTTGTAACGGGCTGAGTACCCGGAGCCACTTTTTCTTTATAATTTTTATAGTTTTTACCATCTTGCTCAAAACAATCACCATCGCAAGAAACAAATATCAAAACTGATAACAAGAAACAACCCAATAATACTTTTCTATTCATAATATTTAATTCTACTTCATTAGAAAACGCATTTTTAATGAAAAAATTTTTACAAACAGTTAATTTCTTATTAAAAGAATAGAACACATATTATAAAAATAGGCAAAAAAAATTCTAACTATAAAAAAAGTTGTAACTTTGCACAAATAATCATAGTATCTATGAGTAGAGTATTATGACTTATGTACAGAGAGTTAAAATAAAAGAGTATGATAAACATAACCTTACCTGACGGTAGTGTAAAACAATATAGCGAAGGTATAACTTCTTTGGAAGTAGCCAAAAGTATTAGTGAAGGATTGGCAAGAAATGTACTTTCTGCTACCATAGACGGACAAGTTACCGAATTGAACAGGCCTATAACAAAAGATTGCACACTTAAACTTAATACATGGAATGATGAAGAGGGAAAGAAAACTTTCTGGCACTCTTCTGCTCACCTATTGGCATCGGCAATACAATCTTTATACCCAGATGCGAAGTTTGGTATAGGACCTGCTATTGAAAATGGTTTTTACTATGATATAGATTTTGGAAACCAAGTACTCTCAACAGAAGATTTTCCTAAAATAGAGGAAAAGATGAAAGAATTAGTTAAAGATGGTACTAAACTCATACGCAGAGAGGTCAGTAAAAAAGAAGCTTTGGACTTTTTCTCAAAAAGAGGAGAAAAATACAAAATAGAACTTATTGAAGCTTTGCAAGATGGAACAATAACTTTTTATGAAAGTGGAGATTTTATAGACCTTTGTAGAGGACCTCATTTGATAGATTTTTCTCCTATTAAAGCTTTTAAAATAACTTCTTTAGCAGGTGCATATTGGAGAGGAGATGAACACAGAGAGCAACTTACCCGTTTATATGCTATTTCTTTCCCTAAGAAAAAAGATTTGGATGAATATCTCGCTCTTTTAGAAGAGGCAAAGAAACGAGACCACAGAAAACTTGGCAAAGATATGGAATTGTTCGCTTTTTCTCAAAATGTTGGAGCGGGCTTACCTTTGTGGTTACCAAAGGGTACGGATTTAAGAAACAGGTTGCAAGAGTTTCTTGCCAAAGTACAAAAACAATATGGTTATCAACAAGTTATTACTCCTCATATAGGTAATGTCAATTTGTATAAAACAAGTGGACATTATCAAAAATATGGAAAAGATTCTTTTCAAATTATAAAAACACCAAACGAAGGTGAGGAGTATATGCTTAAACCTATGAATTGTCCTCATCATTGTGAAATATATCGTTTATCTCCAAAATCTTACAAAGATTTGCCTTGCAGATTGGCAGAATTTGGAACAGTTTATAGATACGAAATGAGCGGTGAATTACACGGACTGACTCGTGTTAGATGCTTCACTCAAGACGATGCTCATATTTTTTGCACTCCAGAGCAACTCAAAGACGAATTTTGTAAAGTAATAGATATCATATTATATATATTCAAAACCCTAAAATTTGAAGATTATATTGCTCAAATTTCGTTGAGGGATCCTAACAACAAAGAAAAATACATAGGTTCTGACGAAGTATGGGAAAAAGCGGAAAGGGCAATAATAGAATCCACCGAAGAAAAGGGATTGAAAACTATTACCGAGGTAGGAGAAGCGGCATTTTATGGACCAAAGCTTGACTTTATGGTAAAGGATGCTTTAGGAAGGAAATGGCAACTCGGCACAATACAAGTTGATTATAATCTACCAGAAAGATTTGGCTTGGAATATACAGGTGCAGATAATCAAAAACATAGACCTGTTATGATACATCGCGCTCCTTTTGGTAGTATGGAAAGATTTGTAGCAGTATTATTGGAACACACTGCAGGAGAATTTCCTCTTTGGCTTACTCCTGACCAATTTATTATATTGCCTATAAGTGAAAAATATGAACAGTATGCAAATCAAATCAAAAAAACTTTGGAAAGCGCGGGACTTAGAGGCGGAGTAGATAACAGAAACGAAAAAACGGGCAGAAAAGTAAGAGATGCAGAAATAAAGAAAATCAAATATATGCTTATTATCGGAGAAAAAGAGCAAACAGAAGGTACAGTATCTGTACGTGAAAAATATGTGGGCGATAAAGGAAGTATGAGCATAGAAGATTTTGCAAAACTTGTTAATGAAGAAGTAAAAAAAGAACTTGCAGGCTAACAACCTGATAATTAAGAATAATTTTATTTAAATAATAATCAAAAAAATTTAGGAGGATAGAGTTATAGAAACACAAAATCAACAAAGAAGGCAATTTGATAGAAGGCAACAAAGAAAAGAAGAGCCAGCACATCAAATTAACGAGTTCATAAAAGACCCTGTAGTTAGAGTAGTTGGAGAGGGGTTTGAACCAAAGATATGTAGCATAAAAGAAGCTCTAAAAATGGCTTATGACGAGGGTTTTGATTTGGTAAAAATCTCACCAAACGCGAACCCGCCTGTTTGTAAAATTATGGACTATCAAAAGTTCCTTTACGAACAAAAGAAAAAGGAAAAAGAACGCAAAGCCAAATCAGCCAAAATGTCTGTGAAAGAAATAAGGCTCGGACCTCAAACGGATGACCACGATTTTGACTTTAAATTAAAACATGCTCAACGTTTTCTATCAGAAGGCAATAAGGTCAAGGTAGAGGTTTTTTTCAAAGGTAGAACAATTGTGTATAAAGAGCAAGGAGAAGAAAAACTTCTTAAATTTGCAGACGCTCTTTTGGAATACGGAAAACCTGAAATGATGCCTAAGTTAGAGGGTAAAAAAATGATGATGATAATAACACCTATCAAAAAGAAATAAAATATTGCAAACACCTAAAGCAACGGATACTCAAAAGTTCCGTTGCTTTTACCGTAAATATAGTATAGTACCAAAGGCTATTCTTTTATTCTACTACTAATTTGTTGTTTGTTGTGCCACTGTTTGTTTTTACTCTAAGGATATAATTGCCTTTTGGTAAAGAAGAAGTGTTTATTTTTGTATTATAACCATTTACTTCCTTGCTTAATACTTGCTCTCCCAATATATTATATATCTCTATATCTTTGATTCTGAAAGAACACTGCACATTTACCTCATCTATAGCAGGGTTTGGAAAAACATTTGTATATTTCTCCACCATAGATACTCCTTTAATTTCCGACTCATTTTGTCTACTTCCAATACATTGCAAAGTAGTATCCAACTCCCCGAAGATAGGAAATAAATAAGCAGATATTCTTTCTTCACTGATACTGGGAGATACAGTACCCGGAAGAGTTCCTACTCGTACTTCAAAAAAAATAGTCGTATCAAATGGAGTCCAATCAAACCAACAAAGAAGTCTATTGTCCGTCATATCTATACTAAGACGCCTGAAATACGAATTATAATCGTAAGGAATTCGTTCATTATTAGCATTCATGACATGAATACCGGATTTGTTCCACACAAAGTCAGGGTTATTACTATCATAATTATAGTCCAAACTTCCATATCCGCGAGGTTTAGGGTTGTCCCATATAGCCATAAACCTACCATATACATTTATTGGTTCTTCAAAAAATACTTCTGTGTAATTACAGTCATCATAGATAGAACTTGGAATTTTTACAAATCTGTGTATATAAAAATTTGTATCAGCTATACAGAAATAACCATCCATACTCCTATAGTCATGCCACCAGAGTAACGCTGATACTCCAACTATTGTCAGTAATGAATCACTATAATGAGGTTGAGCAATATCATATACATTTATAGAATTTGTATAATACATATTTTCTAATGAAATCGTTGAAGGTGCTTCTAAATTAAGATATATACCGTAATCATTCTGTGTTAAATATCTACTTCCATTAGGCCTCTGATAACATTGACCTATCGCTATCATATTTATTAAAAATATTGTAACTACTATCATGATAATCTTTTTCATCGTTGTATTGTTTTTATTGGTTATTATTTAATTACAAATCGTATCCCACAGGTTTGTTGTAGGTTGAAAACTTATAGTTGTAGATTGAATATTTATAGGTAAAATATGTGAGTATGTTTCAGTCGTATTAGGTATTACACCGTGAATTATATCCAAATCACATTTTTCGTGTATAAAACAATTATATGGAGTCATTGTCCATTTCTTTTTATCAAAAAAGTATAAATTGCTATCCGTATCTGTACCTAGTGCTAAGAAATAATCGTTATCATAATCTGCTAAATTAACTAATTTCATAGCTTGTTTAGGAATAAGACCGTCTGCAGAGTAAATACCTCCAGCAAATGGTTTCACTCTATAAATATACCCTTCTCCAAAACTCGTATTCTTTGTTAAACAAAGGACAGTATTAGTCGCTTGTTCATATTCCAAATCAACCACAATAGGCTTCCCTATGTCCGTTATGGTCTGTTGGTCGTCTACTATTGAGAAAGCAAAAGAATTTAAATCTATAATACAATGTTCATTACGATTATCTTCTAATGAAAAAGCAACCATAACCTGATTAGAATTTAACTCTGTTAAATGATATTTAATATCATTATCATAAACTCTTAGTTGTGGTGTCATAAATGTAAAGCCTTTATAATTAGAAATATCTGTTTTTTCATGATCATATAGAACAAATGAAGAGTCATTAACCTGTCCCAAAATAACAACATAATCATCTGTAATGGCAATATCTAATAACTTATTGTTAGATGTATAAACTTTACCATTGACAGCAGAAAAATTAAAATCAATAAAATATCTATCATCTCCTATTAAAGCCAATTTTTTGTCAGTACCATCTTCATAGTAATAAATTTTTTGTACACTTCGTATTGGGACCAAATCAAATCTCCTACTCGTAATAGTATTGGAAGAAAATAAAGAATCTATTTCTTCCCATCCAATAAAACCGATGCCAGCATTACTTCCACAAAAAAACATTGTTTGACCATGTTGATAACAATCAAAATCTAATATAGAGTTTCCTATTGTAAAGGCAATATCTATATTTTGTGTGCCGTTTTTTGTTTTGCCAAATATTGAAGCACTTGGTGGCCATATACTTTTACTACACAAAGTAACAATCTCATTACTACTTATTGCTAACGATTTTATTGGTATAAAAGACGATGTATTAGCAATCTCCCTTTCTGTAGAAGGACTTGCAAGAGATTGCATTTGTGCCAAAGTTTTTGCTCGCGGACACAATAACACAAAGCAAATAATTAAAAATGGTAGAAATGTTTTTTTCATAATAGCCTCCTCTTTTTGTTTTTTATTATAGTTTATACTTAACCGTGACAAATTTATAAATAATTCTAAAACTACCAAAATGTTTTTATAAAATTTTGCAAAAAAAGTAAAAAAAGAGGAGTGGGTTAAGATATTTAAAAATTATTAAGTTACAAAGTTAGTTTATTATACTTGTATTGGTTTACAAGAATATTCGTTTATTACTCCATTCTCAGCAACAATTTTGCCATTAAGCATTGTCATTACTATACTATTATCAAAAACATACCCTTCCAAAGGAGACCATTTGCATTTGGAAAGTATATTGTTTTTATAAACTTTTGTTTTTTGTCCTAACTTTACAAAAACCAAATCAGCAAAATAACCTTCCTTTATAAAACCTCGTTTTTTTATATTGAAGCGTTTAGCAGGATTTGCAGACATTTTTTCCGGTATTAGGGATAAGTCCCACCCCTCTTGCTTTGCTATCTGCAGCATCATAAGTAAAGAAAATTGTACAGAAGGAATACCAGATGGTGCCTGAAAATAAGGTTGTTGCTTCTCTTGTCTTAGGTGTGGGGCGTGGTCTGTTGCAACCATATCTATATAACCTTCCTTTAAAGCTTGTCTTAGAAGTCGTCTATCTTCAGAGGTTTTTATAGCAGGATTGCACTTTATTAAATTACCCAATTGTTTGTAGTCTTCTTGACAAAAAAACAAATGATTTGGACTTACCTCGGAGGTTATATGTTTGTTTTCTATTTTTTCATTACTTAATAATGTTACTTCTTTGGCAGTTGTCAGATGAGCCAAATGAAATTGCGTACCATATTTTTTTGCCAAATCTATGGCATAGGCACTGCTCTTATAACACACCTGTTCATCTCTTATAAGGCTGTGTATATTATAAGGTAAGGTTGGTAGTTGTTTGTATTTAAGGGTATTGGCTTTTATTCTTTGTTCATCCTCACAGTGAGCAGTAACAATAAAAGGAGAATTTTTAAAAAGATTTATAATACTTTCTTGCTTATCTACTAACATATTGCCCGTTGAAGAACCAAGGAAGAGTTTTAAACCGACTATACTATTTCTATCCGTATGTATAGCCTCGCTTATGTTGTCATTAGTTAGCCCTAGATACAAAGCATAATTGCACAACATATTTTGTCTACACAAGGTAAGTTTTTCCTCCAATAAAGATTTTGTAATTATGACGGGGATATTGTTTGGCATATCAAACACAGTGGTTACTCCTCCTGCTAAAGCCGCCATACTTTCGCTAAGCATATCTGCTTTATATTCCGCTCCCGGTTGTCTAAAATGTACGTGTGCATCTATTACTCCGGGCAGAACCAACAGACCTTCACAATCTATAACTTCAACATTCTCTGATAAAGAAATATCCCTATCGGAGACTTCTTTTATATATTCATCTTCAATAAGGATATTTTTCTTTTGACCCTCAAAACCTTTTATTAAAGAAGAGGTAAGAGTAGCATTTTTTAAATAAGTAAGCATACTCTATTGTTGTATATCTTTTTCTTCGTTGTTTATTTCTTCTGAAATAGTGTCATCCACAAGTATTCTACCACAATATTCGCAAACAATGATTTTCTTATGCATTTGAATTTCCATCTGTCTCTGATGAGCTATTTTGTTAAAACAACCACCACAAGAATCTCTATCCACCGTAACAACAGCCAAACCATTTTTTGCATTGTTTCTAATACGTTTGAAAGCCGTTAGATATCTCTCATCTACATGCTTTTCCTCCTCTTGTGCTTTTTGTGTTAAAATTTCTTCCTTTTCAGAAGTATCTCTTAATATGTCTTCCAACTCAGATTTTTTAACATCCAAGTCCTCTTGTTTTTCCTCCAATTCATTATTATACTTAATAATGCTTTCTTTTAAAACCTCTATATTTCTGTTGGCTTCACGTATTTTTTTCTCACAAAGTTGTATTTCCAATTGTTGAAATTCTATCTCCTTTGCCAAAGATTCAAACTCTCTATTGTTTTTCACCTTGCCTTGTTGAGCCTCATATTTCTGTATATTATCTTGATGCTCAAGTATATCGTGCTTATGACCTGTTACTTCTGCTTCTAAGTCTTTTTGCTGTTCATTAAGTTTGGCTATACGAGTAGAAAGACCCGCTATGGTATCCTCCAAATCCTCAACTTGTAAAGGCAACTCACCTCTAATAATACGTATTTTATCTATTTCTGACTCTATTTTCTGTAGTTTATACAAAGCCTTTAAACGATTTTCCACTGTAATATCGGCTTCCTCATTCTTAAAAATCGGCATTACCTCTTCTTCTTTCTTCAATTTCTTTGCCATAATTATTCTTTTATTTTGCTCTTTATTCCGTTGTATATTATCTGCAAAATTACATCATTATTTTTATATAGTCGTAATTTTGAATAGAAATAATTGTTATCAAAGAAAAAGTTAGCACTGACATTTTTATCTATGCTAACTTTTCAAAAATATTCATAATAATTTATTTCTTTTAAGCAAAGGAAATTAATTCATCGTCAAGGACATAGATTTTTCCTCTGCCATTCTTCTCATATTTATGAGTGCATAACGCATTCTACCTAAGGCGGTATTTATACTAACTCCCGTTCTCTCCGCTATTTCCTTAAAAGACATATCAGCATAATGTCTCATAATCAAAACTCGCCTTTGTTCTTTAGGCAATTGCTTTATCAAGTATTTTATATCTTTGTATATCTGAGCTTTTATCATTTTGTCCTGCACATTAAACTCACTTGTATTCAAAGTATCAAAAACACTGTACTCATCATTGTCATAAACCATACGATATTTTTGTCCCTTACGCGCGTGGTCTATTACCAAATTGTGTGCTATGCGCATAACCCATTTTATAAACTTTCCTTCATCATGATAGGCTCCACTACGAAGAGTATTAACTACTTTGATAAATGTATCTTGAAAAATATCATCGGCCACAGCATGGTCTTTCACCAAAGACAAAATATAATTGAAAACTCTTTGTTGATGCCTCTCCAAAAGTATCTGAAACACCTTTTGCTCCCCATTCTGATAGGCTAAAACCAATTCTTGGTCTGTTCTGTTATCCATGTGCTTTATCATAAGAATATATTTCCTATTTTTTTATTCTACACTTTTCTTTATCTCTCTATTCTTTATTAAAAAAGATAATATTCTTATGTCATCTACTTTGCTTCTTTATTTAACCTTTTTTTATCAGAGGCAAAGATACAATTTTTTTCTAAAACCAATGCATTTTTGTTAAAAAAATTACAAAAAAATATTGATTTAGTATGATTTTAAATAAGTTACAGTACACCCAAGATATTCTATAAGAACAAAAACTATAGTCTTTACAATTTGGTTTAGAAGCAAAACTCAATATAAATTGTCTTGTAACAACTTTGCTCACAAAAAATCTTATACTGTCTAATAATAAAAAAGTAATATTTAATTTATTCTACTCTATTTCAAAAAATTCTTCAAACGAAACACATAGGCATATTGACTTTTTATGTCTTTAAAAGCTAATGAGGAAATATCTATAATTAAAATCCCATCGTTATATTCCCACTTTAAATCATCCTCTTCATTACCCAAAAGTTTTATTTCCATATTTTTCGAGGGCATTTTATCCAAATTAACAGTGATTTTCTGTGTTAATTTGTTCAAACATATTAGATAAAGATTGTCGTCTTTTGTTGTGTAACACATAGTTGGTTCTTGCCAAGACACCTTGCCTTTCCATTTATCATTGCATTTAAAAGCCGAAGGTTCTTCATTACCTTTTTGCGATAACAATTGCAAGTTTGCATCAATATCCTCTTCTTTGTAATTCACTTCAATATCATATTTGATATTTTTTTTGAATTTAAAGGTAAATGTCAGTGGCTTTTCCTTTGTTGCATTGCCTTTATATTGGGTTATACCATCTTTAAATATTTCAATATCGGCTTTATCATCTGCTCTAAGAGTGAATGTATAACTAACATCTTTGTCAGAAATAAAAGTATTTGTCCAATCAATTGAAAAATTATCTTCTGTACAACCCTTTAAAGGAGCATTTCTAACCCAATTAAAATCCAATGTTTCAGCGAATATTTTCTCTTGCCTATCTATATAATCAATATTTTTCTTATAAGGTTTGGAGCCATATATTGCTTCCCCATTGGTTTCAAGCCAAGAGCCGAGTTGCAACAATCGTTCCTGCTGCAATAATGGAATATGCCCATCGGCAGAAGGTCCCACATTCAACATCAATCCTCCTCCCAAACTTACCAACTGAACAAAATGATGAATCAATTCCTCCGTACTCAAATAATCTTCAATAGGAGAATTTCTATTTAAAGCAAAACTTCTTGAAAGAGAACGACATTCGCTCCATGGACGGTTTTTATCTTTTATGCCACTACTATATTCTGGAGTTTTAAAACCATATTGGAATCCTCTACCCCATCGGTCATTTACTATGACATCCTTTCCCACTTTATCGTATAAATACTGCACTAACTCATCTGAACGAAATGATTTGTAAGAAAAATCCCAATCACCATCAGAAAAGACAAGTACAGGTTTGTAGTTATCCACAAGTTCTTTAAACTGAGGAAAAAGATATTTATCAACATATTGTTCCAAGCCTAATGTATCTATAGTCCAACGAAAATAAGGGTTATGCCACTCCATTAAGGAATAATATAGTCCAAAACGCATATTTTGTTTTTCACAGGCGGTTTTCAATTCCTGTACAATATCTCTATGAGGTTTTTCCAATACGGAATTTTTATTAGTCGTCTTTGTGTCCCACAAACAAAATCCATCATGATGTTTGGAAGTAAATACGATGTAAGAAGCACCTGCTTTTTTGAATAAGGATATCCACTCATCTGCATTGAAAAGTTCTGCATTCAAATATTTAGAAAAATCAAAGTAATTGAAGTTATCACCATATACCCGTTTAACAAAATTTTGTCGCAAAGTATCTTCTCCAATATATCCTTTATAAAACCATTCTGAATATTGTTCTTTCCCCGAATATGATGGCACAGAATAAAGTCCGTAATGAATCATTATACCCAATTTAACGCTGTCAAACCAAACTGGATATTCGTAATTATAGAAAGGAAAGTCCTCCTGTTTTGTATTTTGAGCATATAGACCGTTAGTAAAAAAAACAAGTGCAAAAATAATAATAAAAACTTTTTTCATACTTTTTATATGTTTTGTTAGGTTATATATAACGCAAACTATAAGTTTTTATTATAAACATAGTGTTTTTGTTATCAATAATATTGCCTAATTCTAAATTTCAAAAAATAAAATAATAATTTAACAAACCTTTACGTTATTTACTCACAAAACAATAAAATAAAGTATTATGATGCAAAATATTAATAAGACAACTAAGCAAATAACCTTTTTTATATTAGGTGTTTGCATGGCTTTATTTACTCAAGCACAAGATTTTACTCTTGCGGCCGAAAAGAGCTTGCATTCTGTTGTATATATACAATGTTTGGCTCATCAACAATCTTCCTATTATGATGATTTCTTTGATAATGATTTTTTCAATAACTTCTTTGGTTACAATCCTTTCAAATCAAGGCAAAGAACTTATAGAACTTCTGGCTCTGGGGTTATCATTTCCAAAGATGGTTATATAGTAACCAATAATCACGTTGTGGCAGATGCTGATTCCATAACAATAACTCTTAATGACAAAAGAGAGTTTATTGCTAAAATAATAGGTACCGACCCTTCTACAGATTTGGCTGTTGTTAAAATAGAAACCGATGACCTTACTCCTTTGGAATACGGCAATAGCGACAGCGTAGAAGTAGGGCAATGGGTTTTAGCTGTAGGTAACCCTTTTAACCTTACAAGTACAGTAACTGCAGGTATAGTTTCCGCAAAGGCTCGAAACCTTAATATTTTGAGCGACAGAAACAACAGAAACACTTTAACCTCTTTTATACAAACAGATGCTGCCATGAATCCTGGCAATTCGGGTGGAGCGTTGGTTAATACAGAGGGTAAATTAGTTGGTATCAATGCAGCAATAGCCTCTTCAACAGGCTCATATACGGGTTATTCGTTTGCAATACCTGTTAATATAGCAAAGAAAGTAATTAAAGACCTAATAGAATACGGCACTACTCAAAAAGCCTCTGCAGGCATAACAATACAAGAGGTAGATTCTAAACTTATGCTTGAAAAAAATCTTAGGGATATGCACGGAGTCTACGTAACTCAAGTAATGAAAAAATCAGCCGCAGAGAAAGCCGGCATAAAAGAAGGTGATGTTGTTATCAGAATCAACGGCAAGGATGTAAATACCAACGCAGAAGTAAATGAGGTTATGTCTCAAATGTCTCCGGGCGAGGTTGCTCATTATGAAATAGTACGCAAAGGCGAAGTTTTGAAAAAAGATTTAACCCTTTTGAATGAAAGCAATACGACAGAAATAGTACAAGACAACTCTGAAACAGTGGAGGCTATGGGATGTACGTTTAGAGAAATAAATCAAGATGAGAAAACCTCCTACTCTCTTTCAAAAGGATTAGTTATTACCAAAATAGGCAAATCTCGTTTGGCTACTATGGGTATACGTTCAGGTTTTATAATCACAGCCATAGACGGCAAAGTCAATCTATCTTTGGATGATGCTAAGGCTTTGGAAAACAAGAAAGGACAAACTCAAATAGAAGGTTTTTACCCTAACGACAATAGGACATATTCATTCATCATGGTTCTATAAAGAGGATAAAAAGGAGAGTATTGAAGTTATTCTATTTTAAAAAATTATGGCATCAAGTGAAAATATAATAAACGATGTAACAAACGAACAGTACAAATATGGGTTTATTACCGATGTTGATACTGAGTTTATTACAAAAGGATTGAGTGAAGATATTATAAGAAAAATTTCCTCTATTAAGCAAGAACCAGATTGGTTGTTGGAGTTTCGTTTATCTGCCTATAAGCAGTGGCTCTCTATGAAAGAACCTAAGTGGGCACACTTGAAAGTACCGGAGATAGATTTTCAAGATATTATTTATTACGCTGCACCTAAGCAACAAGAAGAAAAAAAATCTTTGGACGAAGTAGACCCTCAAATACTTGAAACCTTTAACAAACTTGGTATTCCTCTTAACGAGCAAAAGCGTTTGAGTGGTGTGGCTTTTGATGCTGTAATGGACTCTGTTTCCGTAAAAACTACTTTTGAAGACACACTAAAAGAGAAAGGTATTATTTTTTGCTCTATGTCCAAGGCAATAAAAGAATATCCCGATTTGGTAAAACAATATCTTGCCTCAGTTGTACCCGTAGGAGATAACTTTTATTCTGCTTTAAATTCTGCTGTTTTTTCTGACGGAAGTTTTTGTTACATACCCAAAGGAGTACGTTGTCCTATGGAACTTTCGACTTATTTTCGTATCAATGCCAAAGGCACGGGACAGTTTGAACGTACGCTTATAGTTGCAGATGAGGGCGCATATGTAAGTTATATGGAGGGCTGTACTGCTCCCATGAGGGATGAAAATCAGTTACATGCCGCTGTGGTGGAAATAGTAGTGATGAAAGATGCTCAAGTAAAATACTCAACCGTACAAAATTGGTATCCCGGAGATAAGGACGGCAAAGGCGGTATTTTTAATTTTGTAACAAAAAGAGGTATTTGCAAAGGCAACAACGCAAAACTTTCTTGGACGCAAGTAGAAACAGGCTCTGCACTTACTTGGAAATATCCTTCTTGCATACTGAAAGGAGATAATAGCATAGGAGAATTTTATTCTGTGGCTGTAACCAACAATTATCAAATGGCTGATACTGGTACCAAAATGATACATATAGGCAAAAACACCAAAAGTACCATTATGAGCAAAGGAATTTCAGCTGGCAAAAGCGAAAATTCTTATAGAGGTTTGGTAAAAGTAAGCAAACAAGCGGAAAATGCAAAAAACTACACCCAATGCGACTCCTTGTTATTAAGTAATACTTGTGGAGCTCACACTTTTCCTTATATAAGCGTTGATAATTCCTCGTCCATAGTGGAACATGAGGCTACAACAAGCAAAATTTCGGAAGAACAGCTTATGTATTGTCGTCAGCGAGGTATATCTGAGGAAAGCGCCATTGGGCTTATTGTAAATGGGTATGCAAAAGATGTGCTAAATAGATTGCCTATGGAGTTTGCCGTTGAAGCACAAAAACTTCTTTCTATTTCTTTGGAAAACAAAGTCGGATAAAAATATATAGGTTTATTATAGGTTATTATAAGTTACACCCTCAGGGTGTTTTTTAAGGGCAAAGCCACTAAAAAAAGCCTGAGACAAAACTTTGCGTCTATGCTAACCTATAATAACTTATCATAACCTATAATAACCTATCATAACTCATTACACCCTACTCTCAATATATTCTATCTCTTTTATCTCCTCAGGAGTTAAACCATATATTTGATAAATAAGTTTATCAATTTGTTTATCATTTGTTTTATCACATAATACAATCTGTTGTTGTATTTCTGTATCATTATACAGAGCAATAGGAAGTTTTTCAACATATTGACTTAACCAACGAAATCCAGTCCTTCCCATAGAAGTAGAATAAAACTTACGAAAACAATATTCTATAAATTTACTATTCAATAATTTTGTAAGATAATCTAAATTACTACCAGATATAAAATAAGCAGTCTGAAGAATAAAAAACTCAGCCTTTTCATCATAATAAAAGCAACTTCCTTGTGTCAATTCTTGATACACCACCTTTTGCTTAAAGAAATCGCCCCAATAGTTAGCTCCCCAACGTTGCA
>CAZVEO010000058.1:0-15611 GCA_964626385.1 uncultured Bacteroidaceae bacterium | reverse complement strand
TAACGACTGCATCTTTATAAAAAAGGCTGAGCCTGTGCCCTATAAAAGCACCCTGTGAGTGCAAAAAAGGCTGTTAGTTTTATTTTCTAACAGCCTTCAATTAATAATTCAATAATATAAAAATTTACTTTACTTCTTCAAAATCTGCATCGGTTACGTTGTCGTCGCCTTTGTCTTGTGTGTTATTTGCAGAGGAGTTATCCGTTTGAGCACTACCTTGAGTTTGTCCACCTTGATTAGGATTTGCTCCTTGGTACATATTCTGACTAACTGTTTGAAGTACATTGTTTAATCTCTCAGTTGCAGAATCTATTGCAGAAATATTCTTTTGAGCATGAGCATCTTTCAAATCTTTCAAAGCACTTTCTACCTCAGATTTCTTATCAGCAGGCACTTTATCAGCATTATCCTTTAAGAAACTTTCTGTTTGGAAAATCATAGCATCGGCAGCGTTTATTTTCTCTGCCTCTTCTTTCATTCTCTTGTCTTCATCTGCGTGTGCTTCTGCATCTGCTTTCATTTTCTTTATTTCCTCCTCAGACAAACCACTTGAGGCTTCTATTTTTATACTTTGTTGTTTGCCAGTAGCCTTATCAAGAGCAGAAACATTCAATATTCCGTTAGCATCTATATCAAAGGTAACCTCTATTTGTGGCACACCTCTTCTTGCTGGTGGTATATCACTAAGTATAAATCTACCCAAACTCTTATTATCTGCTGCACGAGTTCTTTCTCCTTGCAAAACATTGATTTCTACACTTGGTTGGTTGTCTTGTGCTGTAGAGAAAACTTGCGATTTCTTTGTAGGTATTGTTGTGTTTGCTTCTATAAGTTTGGTCATAACTCCACCCAAAGTCTCTATACCCAAAGACAATGGAGTAACATCTAACAACAACACATCTTTAACCTCACCCGTAAGCACTCCTCCTTGTATGGAAGCACCTATGGCAACAACTTCGTCAGGGTTAACCGATTTGTTTGGAGCCTTTCCAAAGAAATTTTGTACCAATTGCTGAACAGCAGGGATACGAGTAGAACCTCCTACAAGAATAACCTCATCTATTTTGCTCTTATCATAACCAGCGTCTTGCAGTGCCTTTTCGCAAGGTATCAAACAACGTTTGATAAGGTCATCACAAAGTTGCTCAAATTTACTTCTTGTCAATGTTACGTTAAGATGTTGAGGAACATTATCTATTGAAGTAATATAAGGTAAGTTTATTTCTGTTTGTGTAGAAGAGGAAAGTTCTATTTTTGCTTTTTCTGCTGCTTCTTTCAAACGTTGCAAAGCCATAGGGTCTTTTCTCAAATCCACATTAGGATTATCTTTCATAAACTCCTCAGCAAGATAGTTGATAATCTTCCTATCAAAATCATCTCCACCAAGATGAGTATCACCATTAGTTGATTTTACTTCAAAAACTCCATCTCCAAGTTCCAAAATACTAATATCAAAAGTACCACCACCAAGGTCAAAAACTGCTATATGAGAATCTGAATTCTTTTTGTCCAAACCATAAGCCAAAGCCGCAGCAGTAGGTTCGTTAATGATACGTCTTACTTTCAAACCAGCAATTTCTCCTGCCTCTTTGGTTGCTTGACGCTGAGAGTCATTAAAATAAGCAGGTACCGTAATAACAGCTTCTGTTACACTTTGTCCAAGATAGTCTTCTGCTGTTTTTTTCATTTTCTGTAAAATAATAGCAGAAATTTCTTGAGGTGTATAAAGTTTGCCATTAATATCAACCCTTGGAGTATTATTATCTCCACGCACAACTTTGTAAGGTATATGTTTTATCTCTTCTTGCACTTGGTCAAACGTATTACCCATAAATCTCTTTATACTGTATATAGTATTTTGAGGGTTGGTTATGGCTTGACGTTTTGCAGGGTTACCAACTTTTCTTTCTCCATCTTTGGTAAAACCTACAACCGAAGGAGTTGTACGAGTACCTTCGCTATTTGGTATTACCACTGTTTCATTACCTTCCATCACTGCTACGCAAGAATTCGTAGTTCCAAGGTCTATTCCTATTATCTTTCCCATTATTTTTATCTTTTTTTTTTCGTTAATAATCAAAATAAGTTCTGTTGTTCTCTTTATTTTACATAAGAAACAACAAAACATAGATTTTCAAACCTTGTGCCAAAAAACACATTATGACATTTTGTCATAAAAATACTGACAACGGTCAAAATATATTATAAAATAGGCTATGTTTATCAATATTTTATATAGAGTTAGCAACAATACAAAAAAAATATTTAACTTTGTAATCTTTAAAAACAAAGGCTGTGAAAGGAGTTTTTTATTCGCTTATGACATTGAGTGTTTTGTTAGTTTGTTGCTATAGTTGGGGACAAACTCCTCTTTTTTTTGAAAAAAATTTGGGGCAGTGGAATAATGAAATTCTTTTTAAAACCTCTTTTAAACAAGGTAATATCTATCTTAGGCAAGATAGAATAAGCGTTTTGGTAAAAGATAGTAACAATTCTATTTTTCACCCTCACAATATAGAAAACAAAGAGTATAAAGAGAATTATTGTGTTTTTTCTTTAAAACCATTAAACAGCAAGCAAGCAGAAATAACGTCCTTACAACCTTTGGAATATCATACAAATTATTTTACAGGGAATAATAAGAGCAAGTATTATACTAATATACCATGCTATGAAACTATTATTTACAAAGAAATTTACGACCATATAGATTGGAAAATAGAGACTTCAAACGATTATATAAAACATACTTTCTTAATTCACCCACAAGGCAATGTAGAAGATATACAAATAGAATACTTTGGAGTAGAAAAACTTTCTCTGAAAGATAATGAATTGATTATAAATACAAAATACGGGCAAATAACTGAGCCTATACCCTACATAATACAAAGAAAGGAGAATAAAGTAATAACAATCAAAGGAAATTATATTATAGAAGACAATATTGTAAGATATAGTGTAGGAGATTATGATAAGAATTATGATTTGGAAATAGACCCGGGCTTAATTTTTTCCACTTATTCTGGCTCTCACTCCGATACTTGGGGAATGACCTCTTGCTATGACCAATACGGCAGAATAATAAGCGGAGGTATCGTAAAGGGGGAAGACTATCCTATAACAGAAGGAGCATACGAAGACACGTTCAAAGGTAATTGGGACTGTGTAATAACCAAATACAATGACGATGCCTCTGCTCCCATATTCTCCACTTTTTTAGGCGGAAGCAAAGGAGAAATGCCACATAGTATGATAGTCAATAGTAATGAAGAAATTGTAATTTTAGGTACAACAGGGAGCAACGATTTTCCTACAAGTGATTATGCTTTTCAACCTTTGTTCAACAGCGGGGAGAGTTTTATTTATGAGAATACTATAAGTTACGAAAACGGAGCAGATATGTTTGTATCCATTCTTTCTCCTATGGGGGATAGTCTTTTGGCTTCTACTTTTTTGGGAGGCAGTGGTAATGATGGAGTTAATTTCAGAAGTTATTACGGAGCAAATTATAGAACATTGTATAATGGTAATGACTCCCTTTATTTCAACTATGGAGATATAGCACGAGGAGAGGTTATTACAGATAAGGACAATAATGTATACATAGCAAGTTGCACCTTCTCTACCGATTTTCCTACAAGTGTAGGCTGTTTTCAAAATACAAATCAAGGAGGACAAGATGCTGTTGTCGTAAAAATGGACAGGTCGCTATCTCACCTTATTTATTCCACATACATAGGAGGGAACAATGACGATGCCGCCTATTCTTTGGAAATAGATGATTTAAATAGAGTATATGTAACGGGAGGCACAACTTCAAACGATTTTCCTACAACTCAAAATGCCTATAACTCCTCTTTCAACGGGGGTACAGCAGATGCCTTTCTTTTTCTTCTGTCTGCAGAGGGTACATCTTTGGAAGCCTCAACATTCTTTGGCTCACAAGAGTACGACCAAGCCTTTTTTGTACGTTTGGATAAAGAATGTTATCCTTACATATTTGGTCAAACAAAGGCAAGCGGTTCTACTCTGATATACAATGCCCAATATAGTATTGCCAATAGTGGACAATTTGTTGCTAAATTTTCCAAAGATTTAGACTCTTTAAAATTCTCTACTGTCTTTGGTTCAGGTGATGGTATGATAAATATCTCTCCCGTAGGTTTTGCCGTGGATATTTGCGGAAGAATATATTGCGCAGGTTGGGGAAGAATTATGAAATATTTGCAAAATAGTCTTGGTTATACTTCTTTGGGTACAGATAATTTGCAAACCTCTTCCAATGCTTATTCTACTCAAACAGACGGACAAGATTTTTACATTATGGCAATGGAAAAAGATGCCACTGGATTTCATTATGGCTCTTATTTTGGAGAAGTTTCTTCAACTGCAACACAAGGAGCCGACCATGTTGATGGAGGTACTTCTCGTTTTGATAGATATGGCAATTTGTATCAAACAATATGTGCTTCGTGCGGAGGCAGTCAAGGAATGCCCATAACAGTAAATGCTTACAGCGACTCCAATCTTTCTTCTAATTGTAATATGGGCTCTTTTAAGTTTGAGGTTAGTAATGATTTTGCTGTAGCTAATTTCAAAACTCCTTCTCCTATTTGCGAAAACAATGCTTTAACATTTGAAAATCTATCTCGTGGTAATGGCTTTCTTTGGAATTTTGGAGACGGCAATACTTCTACAACATATTCTCCAACACATACTTATCAAAACTCAGGAATATACGAAGTAACCCTTATAGCCAACACATCCAATGGTTGTCAATTATCTGATACAATAAGTAAAAATATTATCATACTCGGCGATACCTCTTATTATATTGACAGCATAGAAACTTGCTCCTCTGTACCTATACAAGTGGGAGTGAATTTTAATTACTATGGTAATGATGTTAGTTTTTTATGGCAACCGGGCAACGCTGTCAGTGATTCTTCTATTATAAATCCTTATTTTGTAGGTTTGCAACCGCAATTACTTCAACTCATAATAGACAATAATGAATGTAGAGATACTTTATATCAATATATAAACACTACAAAGATAGCAAATAATATACCCGACACTTTTAACTTTTGTTCTTTGCCAACGACTTATTCCATTGCAGAAATTGAGAACACTGATATAAAAGCCTCCTTTGATAGAGAGTTTAATGATACATTGTCCTCTATTAATAACATAATTATCAACGATACTTTGAATAAATATCTTTATATTTCTCTTATCAAAGATAATTGTCAAAATATAGATAGTATTTATCTCAATTACACAGGGTATGATTTTGATTTGGAAATAATAAACACAGGTTGCTCACAAGACAATAATGGAAAGGCTATAGTAACCCAACACACTTTTCCAACAGAAGTACTTTATACTTGGTCTTGCTCCTCTGAGGATACTAACGCTGTAGATAATCTTTCCGTAGGAACCTATACTATAAGACTACAAGATAACAATGGTTGCTCTTTACAAAAAGAATTTAATATAACTTCTTATAGCAATTTAAGTGTTGAAGTAGAAAAAACTGATAATTATTGCAAAGGAGTAAACAACGGCTCTATTGCTTTGCATATAAGTGGCGGTTTGGCTCCATATATCATAGAGTGGAATAACTCTCAAAACGATAGTATATTGCAAAATCTTTATGACGGAGTTTATACCTATAACGTAGCAGACCAAACAGGCTGTGTGATTAATGGCGAAGTGATATTAGAGCCTCAATATACCATACAAATAGAATTGGAAAAGACAGACAACAACTGCTTAAATGGTTGTTCTGCACAGATACTCTCCCACCCTTCTCTGGGGCAAGAACCTTATTCTTATACGTGGAGCAATGGAGAAAATAGTCAAAATATTTATAATTTGTGTAATGGTGATTATAGCCTTGTGGTTGAAGATAAGAACGGCTGTAAGAAAGAGGCTTCTACGTCTATTAGCAATATAGATATTTTTGAGAATTTTGAGGTTTGGGCATCTGATTATAAAGTTTTTGATGGAGCAAAAATAATGCTTTATTCTACAGAATTACAAGGTTTTTTTTATCTTTGGACTCCGTCAGAGAATTTAACATCCCCTACCCAACCTTCTACTTCGGGCAGAGTGTATGAAAGCACAGATTTTTCTGTTTTTGTAACCGATAATAAGGGATGTTACAAAGAGGATACCCTACATATAGAGGTAGAATTTGTCAATTGCGGAGAACCAAATATTTTTGTACCAAATGCTTTTACTCCAAACTCAGATGGAATTAATGATTTTATTTATGTATCGGGTGAATATATTGCTTCTTTGAATTTTGCCATATATGACCGCTGGGGAGAAAAAGTTTTTGCCACAACTGATATCAATCAAATGTGGGATGGAACATTTAGAGGAAAAGTCTGTCAATCGGGCGTTTATTATTATAAATTGGAAGTTACTTGTGAAGGAGGAAAAACCTTTGTCAAAGGAGGTGATATAACTCTTATTCGTTAAATATTTATACTTTTTTTTGGTGGATGGCAAAACGAAATAAATATTACGTTGTTTGGGAAGGAAGAAAAACAGGAATTTTTCATTCTTGGGAGGAATGCAAGCAAAGTGTAGAAAAATTTGAAAAAGCAAAATACAAATCCTTTGATACTCTCTCTGAAGCAAAAGAGGCTTTTAATACTTTGGGCTATAACTATTTTATAAGCTCAAAACCAAAACGAATAATAACTCCTCCACGAGATATTTCCGTTTGTTCTCCTTTGCCAATAATAGACGCTTTGTGTACTGATGCTGCTTGTAGTGGCAATCCCGGAGTTATGGAGTATCAAGGGGTGTATATAAAAACTGGTAAAAGACTTTTTCACTACTATTCTCCCATAGGAACAAACAATATTGGAGAATTTTTAGGTATAGTTCACGGGCTTTCTTATTTGAAACGTCATAACTTTCCGCAACCACTCTATACTGATAGCGTCAATGCTATGAAATGGGTAAGAGATAAAAAATGCAAAACCAAACTACCTTTAACACCAAAGACTGAAAAACTTTTTGACTACATACATAGAGCAGAATATTGGCTTAAGACCAACAATTACACGACACAAATACTAAAATGGGATACAGAACACTGGGGAGAAATTCCCGCTGACTTCAATAGAAAATAAAAGAAAGATTAAACCTCTTACAAAATTTAATCTTTCTTTTATATTTTACCTAAATCTATAATCTTATTTTCACAAATATAGATGATGAATAAGAGCCTATAACATTATTATTCTTTACCTTATACTGCATTATTTCCATAGGCAAATCTTTGCTGTCCAACGCTCCGCCAAAGATTTCACCTTTTAGTCCAAAAGACATCTGACTATTTATTTCTACTCCAAGACTTAAACCCAATTTAGCATAAGCTCCATATCTATTTTTAGGGTCAAAATCAAACTCTACATTTGGAGATTTGTATGTTATGCTTTCTCTTCCACACAATAAACCAGCACCTGCTGAAAGTTCTGTAAACAAATCATTATTCAACATATATTTTCCTCCAACAAAGAAACCTATACCATTTATACCTATGGACTCGCTAAGCATATCATTATACTTTGCATTAGTACCAGAAAGGAAAAACTCCAACCCAAAACTTTGTTTGTTATTATCCCAACCTATTACTCCATTAAATTTTATAGCATCAAATTTATCTTGGTTATAGTCCACCATAGAAATACCCGACCTTGCAATAAAAGAAGCCTTTCCTATATCTGCAGACATAAAGAATTTATAGTTTTCCTTTTCTTGTGCCTGCAACATAAAAGCACCTAATACAAGCACAATTAAAACTGCTAATTTTTTCATCGTTATTTCTGTTTAATTTAGTTAGTAATTATTAGTTTAACGTTGCAAAAGTATAATATTTTTTAATATAACATAAACAATCTAATAAAAAAATAACGGCTATGCCCTATCCCAACCTATGCTAGCCTATAAAAACTCATAATAGCCTATAAAAACTCATAAAAAAGTGGTAAAAAAGTTTTTTCAGAAAATCGCGTAAATAGGTATTTAAAAGTAAAAAATAAGGGTGCTACTATTGATTATCAATTACTTAACCTTTTTAGAAGGGTCAAAATTGGGCATTTTTCTTGATTTTCAGCGATTTCGAGATGATTTTTGAAGAAAAATTTTTCAAAATTGGGATTTTACAAAAATGAATCTTCGTTTTATTTCGACGAATCTTCGTTTCGATTTCCCGAAACGAAGATTCGTTTTTGTTGATTATCAAATTGTTACAAGGGTAAAAATCGTTAATTTTATGGTAGGTATCTTTTTCTCTTACAAAGTTACGAATATTTTTTGACCTGACCAAACGCGTGCACACTTTTTTTTTGTAACTTATTGATAATCAGTAAACCGATTTTGTAGGCTCAGCCTATTTTTATAAGGGCAGTGCAGTTACTTTTTTTTAGTTTTTTTATAGGTTAGCATAGGTTGTAATAGGTTATTATAAGTTGAGATAGGGCTAAGCCGTTACTTTTTCTTATACGCTTATGCGTCTATGCTAACTCATTATAACCTATAAAATAAAGACTCTGCCCTTTAAAAACACATATGCTTAAGTGTCAATTTCCTAAAAAACCTTAAGTAACCTTATTCAACCTTAAACCTCTTTACCTATTCTACAAAAAAAGGAAGAGTTTTTAATACTCTTCCCATCATTATGAAACATAAAAACTTAACGTTTCTTTTTTCTTATTTCAGAACATCTAAGAATCTTTTGCCAAGATAAATGGCTTGTTCTCCTAAGGCTTCTTCTATTCTAAGCAATTGATTATATTTGCAAATTCTATCTGTACGAGAAGCCGAACCAGTCTTTATCTCTCCCGTATTAAGAGCGACAGCAAGGTCAGCAATTGTAGTGTCTTCTGTTTCTCCGCTTCTGTGAGACATAACTGCAGTATATTTGTTGTTGTTTGCCAAACGTACGGCGTTAATTGTTTCAGTTAAAGTACCTATTTGGTTAAATTTGATAAGTATAGAGTTGGCAACTTTCTTTTCTATGCCCATTTGCAAACGTTTAACATTGGTAACAAACAAATCATCTCCTACCAACTGAATTTTTTTGCCCAAAGCGTCCGTCAATAATTTCCAACCCTGCCAATCATCTTCTGCCATACCGTCCTCTATAGATATGATAGGGTATTTTTCTGTCCAATTTTTCCAATAATCAGCCATCTGCGCAGAGGTTAATTTTTCACCATTTGACCATTTGAAATGATATACATTTTCTTCTGGAATAAAGAACTCACTACTTGCTGGGTCAAGAGCAATACAAACGTCCTCTCCCGGACGATAGCCTGCTTTTTCTATTGCCTGCAAAACCACCTCAATAGCCTCCTCATTACTACCAAGATTTGGAGCAAAACCTCCCTCATCACCTACATTGGTAGAATGTCCTTTGCTTTTAAGAACTGATTTAAGATTGTGAAAAACCTCTGCTCCCATACGCAAACCTTCAGAAAAAGTATTTGCACCTACAGGCATAATCATAAATTCTTGAAAATCTATTTTGTTGTCAGCATGCGAGCCTCCGTTAAGTATATTCATCATAGGAGTAGGCAAAACGTATGCGTTTGCACCTCCTACATAACGATACAACTCTTGTCCAGTTTCCATAGCCGCTGCTTTAGCACAAGCCAAAGAAACTCCAAGTATAGCATTGGCACCAAGTCTTTGTTTATTTTCTGTACCGTCCAATTCTATCATTCTCTGGTCTATAAGAATTTGTTCTTGCACGGGCATGCCTCTAAGTTCCTCTGCTATTGTTTTATTGACATTTTGTACTGCTTTCAAAACTCCTTTACCCAAATAAACGCTTTTATCCTCATCTCTAAGCTCCACAGCCTCATGTACTCCGGTTGAAGCACCTGAAGGAACCGCTGCTCTACCCACCGCACCTGCTTCGGTATATACTTCTACTTCTACTGTAGGATTTCCTCTTGAATCCAAAATCTGTCTTGCATGAATGCCTATAATTTGTGACATAATTTTTTTGTTGTTTAAAGATTATTAAAAATTAGATTATATTATTACCTCACTCTTTTTTTTCGTTTGCAAAGATATGAAAAAACAATAAATTAAGTGTGTTTTACATAGATAAAATTTTGCCACCCACTTATTCTTTTTACTGCAATCGTTTTATTTTTTCTCTTTTTATTTACACTTTCTTTTATTTTGTTCCCAAATAACATAATTTTTTATATAAACACACCATTTTGAGAAAAAATGATAACTTTGCAAAAATCAATAAATATATGAGATATAAAAATACGAAATATTTAGGATATTTAGCAATAATTATAGTAGTAGTGATTTTATTGTTTGGTTTTTACAATAAAAAGAGTAATGAGGTTATAATTCAACCGGGCGTTTATTGTTGCAAGATAGATAATAATAAAAATCTTTTTATCGATTACAAAAAAGATGACAATTATAGTGTGTATTTGGATACCATAACAGGTAAAACAAAGGTTAATATAAAAGCCTCCTTTTTTAGTTATGACAGTATAGGCTTTGAAAAAAGTTATAAGGAATTTGAGCGACGAACTAAACATAGGTATTACAATGTGCAAAATAGTGCATGTTATAAAATAGATAATGATAAAATTGAATATTATGTTGTATTGTACGCTACCTATAAAAACAGATGGTATGAGTGGGAAGAATAAGATTTCAACTTAAGAAAATCCTCCAAATCATAAATTTTTACTAATCCTTTGCGTTACCTATAAAAGTAACGAATTTGCCCTATTATAATCTCAAATACCCCACAACAACTCATTAAAACCTATAAAAAACAAATTTTAAGAATTATTTTGTTGCAAGTTATAAAAAAAACGAGTAACTTTGCCTTTATAAAGTTTTCCATTTTGATGTGAAAAGAAAAAAAAGTATTTACAAACATAAAATATATTTTGAAATTATGAAGAGATTAGAAGGTAAAGTAGCCGTTATTACGGGCGGAACTTCAGGTATTGGAAAAGCCACTGCTATACGTTTTGCTCAAGAAGGAGCAGATGTTGTTGTATGGGCAAGAAATCATCAAAAAGGTAATGATTTTGTTCAAGAGGTAAAAAATATGGGGTATACCATTACTTTTATGCCTGTGGATGTTAGCAATTTTAAAAATGTAGAAGAGGCTGCCAATAAGGTAAAAGAACTTAAAGGAGGCTGTGATATTCTTATCAATGACGCAGGTATCACAAACGACTCAACTCTTAAAAAAATGACACCAGAAATTTGGCAAAGTGTTATAGATATCAACCTTACAGGAACATTTAACTGTATCAAGTGTATTTCTCCTATGATGTTGGACAAAGGTTGGGGACGTATAGTTAATGTTTCTTCTGTTGTTGGTTTGTACGGCAATTTTGGTCAAACCAACTATGTTGCAACAAAGGCAGGTATAATAGGAATGACAAAAACTTTGGGTAGAGAGTTGGGTAGAAAAGGTATTACTGTAAATGCTGTTGCTCCGGGATTTATTGCTACTGATATGGTGGCAAAAATGCCAAAAGAAGTTTTGGACGGCATGGTTGCAAAGGTACCTGTTGGTAGATTGGGAACACCAGAGGATATTGCAGCAATGTTTGCTTTCCTTGCAAGTAATGAGGCTGCTTACGTTAATGGTGCAACCTTATCTGTTGACGGTGGTATGACTGTTTAATAAAGAGATTAAAAAAAAATGCTGGGCTTTCAATAACATTTTTATTGAAAGCCCGTTTTATTTCCAATAATTTATATCAACAGAAAAATAAGTTAACAACAGATATGATAAATTTGTTTACACAAGTAACAAAGAAACCTTCTTTGAATAAAATCAATCACAAGCATAATATTCTTATGATTGGTTCTTGCTTTTCTAATGAAATTGGTAAAAAATTTATAACAGAAGGCTTCTCCACTTACATCAATCCTTTTGGTATTTTGTATAACCCTATTTCCATAGCGGAATGTTTGGAAAGAATTGCAAAAAAAAATTTTTTTAACAGCAATGATTTGATTTATAACAATGGGTATTATTATCTATTTGCTGCACACGGAGATTATAGGGCAAAAGACCAACAAACACTCTTGGAAACTATAAATAACGAGATTCTTAAAGCCAACGAATACTTAGAAAAAACGGATTATATTTTTATAACACTTGGTAGCGCTATGACCTATTGGTACGCACCTTTAAATACTCTACTTGGCAATTGCCACAAATTAGACAGCAAATTAATAGAAAGGCGTTTAATACCCTACAAAGATATAGCCACCCAGTTTTATAAAACAATACTTTTGCTTAGAAATACTTTTGACAATGAGTGTCAATTTATTTTTACAGTTTCTCCCATAAGGCATTGGAAAGAAGGTTATAGGAGTAATCTTATTTCCAAATCTCATTTGCATCTTGCTATAGAAGAATTAATAAGTATGGATAATAATTTGGACTATTTCCCTTCTTATGAGATAGTTATGGATACTTTAAGGGATTATAGATTTTATAGTGAGGATATGTTACACATCAATTCCACAGCAGTAGATTATATTTGGGGGGTATTTTCCGATGTTTATTTTTCCACAGAAACCAAAGAGTTAAATACCCAATTTCGCAAGTTGCGGCTAATGCAAAACCATAGAGCCATAAACCCAGAATCAGAATTGTATCAGCGACATTTGGATAAAATAGATAAAATGAAAAAAGAGTTGCAACCCTACACAAATCTACAATTATAACAATAGGCAAAAACTTAATATTTCTTGAAAACTATAAAAAAAAAAAGAGTTGTCCTCTCGGAGCAACTCTTAAATACTGTATTGTATGAATAATTTAGAAGTTTGTTGCTTCTCTTTCAAAGTAAGCCTGTGGATGAAGACAGCAAGGACACATCTCTGGTGCTTTTTTACCCTTGAATCTAAAACCGCAGTTTCTACAAACCCAGCATTGCTCTTCTTCTGAATAGAACATATCTTCTTTTTCAAGATGAGCAAGAAGTTTCAAGTATCTTTCCTCGTGTCTTTTTTCAACAGAAGCAATTAACAAAAAGCGTTTTGCTATTTCGTCAAAACCTTCTTCTTTAGCAATTTTTGCCGCCTCAGGATAACCAATAGTCCATTCTTCGTTTTCACCAGCAGCGGCGGCTTTAAGGTTCTCCATTGTTGTACCTATAACACCAGCAGGATAAGTTGCGGTTATTTCACAACTGCCACCTTCTAACATCTTAAAAAGAACTTTGGCATGCTCTGCCTCTTGTCCAGCTGTTTCTGTAAAAATAGCAGATATTTGTTCAAAGCCTTCTTTCTTTGCTTGTTTTGCGAAAAATAAATAACGGGTTCTTGCCTGAGATTCACCTGCGAAAAGAGCCACTATGCACTTTTCTGTTTTTGTTCCTTTAATGTTCATATAATTTTTGTTTTTTATGGTTTATACGTATAAAAAACGAAAAAACTCAAAAAAAAGTATGTTTACTATGTTAAATAAATAGAAATTTAACTAACAGTCTGAATATCATTGATTGTTTATAACAAAATTGCCTTTTTATTTATGACAAATAATAATATGTTATTTTTTATACATAACTTTGCAAGCAAAATAAATTATGTATGCAGAATAGTTTAGTGAGTATCATAACACCATGTTATAATGCCGAAAAGTTTATATCTTTTGCAATAGAAAGTGTGCTTAATCAAACCTATCCAAACTGGGAGTTAATTATCGCTGATGATTGTTCAACAGATAATTCTGCAAACATCATAAGAAGCTACGCAGAAAAAGACAAGCGTATAAAATACATAAAAACCGATAGTCCATCAGGTTCTCCTACTCTTCCAAGAAATATTGCACTAAAAGAGGCTAAAGGAAGATTTATTGCTTTTTTGGATGCCGATGATATATGGTTGCCCTCTAAGTTAACTATTCAGTTACCACTGTTTAATGAAAACAACGTTGCCATAGTGTTTTCCAACCATGAAAAAATTAACGAACAAGGCAAAAGAAACAACAGACTAATAAAAGCGCCAAAGGTTATAGACCACAAGAAATTGCAAAAAAGTAATTATATGCGTTGCTCTTCTGTAGTATATGATAGAGAAAGGGTAGGTACGATGTATTTCAAAAAAATCGGACACGAGGATTACCTTTTATTGTTAGAGATTTTGAAAAAAGGCTATATAGCAAAGAATACTGAAAGCACGGAAATTCTTTACAGGGTAAGCAAAGGCAGTGTATCTCGTAACAAACTCAGGGCATCAACTTGGCAATGGAACATTTTGCGAAACGAAGAGAAACTATCTTTCTTTCCCGCATGTTACTGTTTTATTGTATATGTGTTTAACGCCGCCTGTAAAGCCATTAAATAGACCATCACAAAAAAAACTTTATTAAAAATCTTTTTAAAAAAACAGTTAAATAACGACAACTCGGTGTAAGGAAGTTGAAGATATTCAATTTTATTAGGTCGGAAAGAAAAGCATTTCTCTTAACTCTAAAAAAAACGCTAACTCGGTGTTAAATAACTTTACTTAACCTTAACTAACTCATCACAACCTATAAGAAAAAAACTCAAAAAAGTTTTTCCATATTAGATTTTTGTTATACTTTTGTACTCTGAAATTAAAAGATTTATAATTAAAAATTTAACAAATAATTATTATGACAAACAAAAATTTTAAAGTCAATCAAAGGCTTTCCTTATTTTCTATAGGGGGGGGGTAAAACGTTAACAATCAAACACTTAACCTCCTTAAAACATTTTAAAACCCTTCTTTTATTAACATTTCTTTGCACATTTTCCTTTATTTCCCACGCACAAACTTTTACTATAAATAATTTAACTTACACCGTTACAGATGCTACAAATAAAACTGTATCCCTAAAAGTCGCAAACTCTTCTATCAGCGGAGCAATCACAATACCTTCAACGGTATCTAATGATGGGACAACCTACAGTGTAACAAGTATAGATCGTAGGTGTTTTTCTGGTTGTACTGGTTTGACTAGTATAACAATACCATATTCTGTAACAAGTATAGGTACGACAATTTTTAATGCTTGTAATTCCCTTACGAATGTTACAGTAGTAAGTAATAATACAAAATACAGGTCAGAGGGTAACGCTATTATAGAAAAATCTACAAATAAGTTAATAGCTGGTTGTAAAGGTTCAACAATAGGGAATACTGTAACAAGTATAGGTACCGGTGCTTTTAGAAATTGTACTTTTAGCAATATCACTATCCCTAATTCTGTGGTAAGTATTGAACAAAATGCTTTTTACCAATGTTTTAATATTAGTAATATCGTAATACCTGCTTCTGTAATTAGTATAGAAGAAAATGCTTTTAGTTACCTTCCGGGTATAACAAGTATAACAATAGTAAGTAATAATACAAAATACAGGTCAGAGGGTAACGCTATTATAGAAAAAAGTACTAATAAATTGATATTAGGTTGCAAAAATACCATTATTCCTTCTTCTGTAACAAGTATAGGTAACTATGCTTTTTATTATTGCACTGGTCTTACTAGTATAACAATACCTAATTCTGTAACAAGTATAGGTAGCCGTGCTTTTTATGCTTGT
>CAZVEO010000057.1:0-15655 GCA_964626385.1 uncultured Bacteroidaceae bacterium | reverse complement strand
ATACACGCAAAGCGTATCACTTTCTGTAATGGCTCTGCCCATATAGGACACCCTGTGGGTGTGGCTTTGCCATTATAAGACACCCTGTGGGTGTAAAACAGGCAATGCCTGTGGGTGTTATCAAAAGTAATTGCTTTGTCTTGTTATTTTGCTATAAAATTGTAATTTTGCATAATACCTTATTGTTTGGGTATTTGTTTATTGGTAGATAAGTATATTTTAGTAATATGACAAAAAAGAAATTATTTTGTATTGCATTGCTTTCTGGTTTAATACAAATGCTTGCTTGGGTGGGAGATATGATGTTTGCTCCTTTGATGTTGTTTGCTTTTATACCTCTTTTGTTTGTAGAAGATTATATTTTGCAAAACAAAGATTTATTTTCAAAGGCGATAGTTTTTACTTATACTTACCCCGCTTTTTTCTTTTTTTGTCTTAGTCAAACTTGGTGGATTAGCAAGGCTTCTTTGATAGGGTTAGTTGTTCCTTTTTATGAGGCTTGTTTTATGTCTTTGGTTTTTCAACTTTATCATTTTTGTAGAAAAGTTTCCAACTATAGCACAGGTTCTTATTTCTTTTTGATTTTGTTTTGGATTTTGTTTGAGTATGTGCAGTTTAATTGGGATGTCAATTTTCCTTGGCTGAATTTGGGTAATACTTTTGCAAATTATCCTTTTCTTGTTCAGTGGTATAGTATTACTGGTATGGAGGGGGGAAGTATTTGGGTACTGCTTTGCAATATAGTTATTTACCTTTGTTTTAAGTATAGAAAAAAATACTATCTTGCTTTTATTACGGTGTTTTTACCTATGATTTGCTCGGCTTGTATGTGGTTTGCTTACAAAGACGATAACCCTCAAAAGACGGCGGATGTTATAGTTGTGCAACCAAATCTTGACCCTTATACAGAACAATATGAACTCTCGCCTTGTCAAGTAATAGATAGGTCATTGAAGTTGATAGAGCCTTTGATGGACGATAAGGTTGATTATATTCTTATGCCTGAAAGTGCCATACAAGAATATGCTTGGGAGGAATATATAGACCAGGTGCCAAGCGTATTGCAATTAAATAATTTTGCCAATAAATACAAAAAAGCGGAAATAATAGCAGGGCTTTCTTCAAGAAGACTTTTGCCTGAAGGTGTGATAACAGAAGCAGCAAGACCATTTGTGGATGTTAAAAATAGATATTATGAATCGTGTAATGTGGTTATAGATATACCAAGGAGTGGAAAGTTGGACGATTTTGGCATACATCACAAAACCATATTAACGGTCGGAGTGGAAAAAATGCCTTTCAAAAAATATCTCTCTTTTGTGGAAAAATTTGCTTTGGACTTAGGTGGTACAATAGGTACTTTGGGTGTAGATACCAACACAGTGGTATTTTCCTCAAAAACTAAACCTATAACAGTTGGCACGGCTATCTGCTATGAATCTGTGGACGGCAATTATGTTAGAAAATTTGTAAAAGAAGGAGCTAATTTGCTTTTTGTTGCAACTAATGATGGTTGGTGGGGAAACACGGCAGGATATAGACAACATTTTTCTTTTTCAAGGCTAAGAGCAATAGAAAATCGTAGATATATAGCACGTTCGGCTAATACTGGTATATCTGGTTTTATTTCACCGAGAGGAGAAATATTAGAAAAAACTCCTTATTGGGAGCAAGCGACTTTGCGAGCCTCTTTGCCTTTGCAAACAAGTCAAACTTTTTTTACAAAAAACGGAGATATTCTTATTAAGCCTTTATCTTTCTTTGCTGTACTGTTGTTAATATATTCCATTGTTATAAACAAAGTCAAAAAGAAAGAATTATAAAAATAATATTAGCACAGGTTACAACCTATGCTGATACTATTAATAACTGGTTATATTAGTATTTCTGTGTTAGATATCAAAACACATATCTACAAAAGAAAGCAATCGTATTTTTATTATTTTTTCTTCCTCTATAAAGGACATATGCCCGCAATTCAACAACAAAACCTCCGCATGTTTTGGTAAAACACTTGTAGCCAAAATGCTCAACACGTCCGCTCTCACATCTTTTTTGCCTACAACAAATAATACTGGTACTTTGCTTAATCCCAAAACAACTCTGCGGTCTGGTCTTTCTATCATTCCGAGTTGTGAAGCAACAATACCTTCTTTTGGAGTAGAGAGGGCTATTTCTTTTAATGTCTTTATTTCGTTAGCAAATTTTTCAACATTTTCTTCTGCAAAAAGATTAGGAATAAAATCTACTATGTATTTTAATTTATCTTCGTTCACTATTTTGCAAGCACGTTTGCGATTCTCTATACCCTTAGGGTTGTCAGCCATAGCACTGGAATGCAATAAACAAAAACCTTTTAGATACTCGGGATATTTTTCAGCAAAACACAATGTTATCATACCTCCCATAGAATGCCCCACCATAACACAAGATTTTATATTTAATACGTCTAAAACCTCTTTTATCATCTCAGCTTGCAACTCCATAGAAGAAACTTCCTGTACAACTTCGCTTTCTCCATGTCCTATCAAATCTACGGCAACCACTCTTATTTTATCCTTATAGGCAGAAAAACACTTATCCCATACACATAGATTATTCATAAAACCATGCAATAATACCAAAGTTTTTTCACCCTTGCCTTCACATCTATAATTTATTTGTTTACCTCTGAATTTAATAGTGCTGTATATCATTTGTTTTTATTTTTTTTTAGAATTTATATTGTAATCTTAAATGCAAAACATTGTCTTTGAATTGTCCAAAAATATCATTAGTTTCATTGCTATACATATCATAAAACAGATAGGCTTTTATATGAGAATTAAACTCCCATATTGCTCCAAAACCAAAGTTTTGCATACACAAATCTGTAGCATTTTCAACCTCATTAGCCGATAATTGAGTGTTCTTGTCAAAATAGGAATATTTTAACAAAAATGAAAGTGGAGAAAGTTTTTCAATTTTTTGTATAAAACAAAATGTATAACCCATAAAATGTCTTTGATAGGCAAAAGCGTTCTCTGGGTTATATGAATTATTGTCTTGGGAGGCAAAATTGTTTTCTCTTGAAGGTTGTAAACCAAAAGTTGTTTCTCCTTTCAGAGTAGAAAGACCGAGTATAGTCTCATAACCTAATTGCAATTCAAAGTTAATATATCGTCTTGCATTTTTTTTGTTTGAAGGTGTTGCTTCTTCTTGCCAAGTGTTATTTTTTACTTTATATATTTTATCTCCAGCATTGTTGGTAAGTCCTTCGTAATAAGATGCTCCAAGCCCCAAAGAAAAAATATCTCCTTTGTAATCATATTTTAGATGAGACATAAAATTCATATGTTTGTCTGCTATTTTGTTTATACCATTGCCAGACATCATTCCTAAGGATAGAGTTAGATTATTTTTTTTATCTTTGAAAGGGTAGGCAAGAGTAAATTTAAAACCTAAATCATGCTCTTTTGGAAACAATAGGCGGGTAAAGGTAGAACGTTCTATAAACTCAAAAATAGAGGAAGGTACTGTAAGTTCATAACCATAGTCTATATTTAACAAACCGGCTTGAAAACTAAGCCATTTATAAGGGTCAAATTGCAAATAAGCAACCATTGGTATAACACCTGCTTCGGTTACATTGACCTCTAAAGCCCCAGAAGCCTTATTACTCTCAAAGGTTGCACGAAGTAATCCTCTGTATACTCCATAACGAAAGTAATAATCAGAATTGCCATCTCTTGCCACAGAATGTGCTGGTCCCAAATAAGTACTACCATCTTTGCCTGACAATTCAAAATCGGTTTGTACGTAACCATTGAGTTTTAGATTTTCTATCTGTCCAAAAGATACATTGCAGACAATAAGACATAATATCAAACTTACTAAACATTTATTAGTTTTCATATAAATAATTTTTTTTGTTGTTTTCTATTGTTTATTTATTAAAAAGTAAGACTTACAGCCAAAGAAGGCATAATAGGTAATTGGTCTACTCTTTCTGAACTTACCCTATCATAGTAGAAAATGTTGTTTCTGTCATACACATTAGTTACAGATGCATCTATTTCTAAAACAGAGTGTGCAAAAATATTGAATCTTTTCTTTGCAGAAATATCTAATCTATGATATGCTGGCAATCGTTGTCCATTGAGACTACCGTAAAGAGTCTGCATATTGCCATTAGCTGTTGTATAATCATAATCAAGTGATGTAATAGGCAAATATTCTACAAAGCCTTGTGTACCCGTAAAAGGGAAACCTGAGCCATAATTCCATCTTGCAGAAAGTTCAAAACTTCTATCCTTGCCAAATTGATAAGAAACAAGAATATTTACATTATGTCTTCTATCATAGTGAGGGTTGTATGTTTGTATTTCGTTTTCTCTTTCTACTTTGCCATAAGAGTATATTGCCCAAAGATAAAATCTTCCGTCAGAATAGGATAAACTTATATCTCCTCCATAAGCAGTGCCTTCTTCAACAGCAAATGTTTTAGTCTGATATTCTGGTAAATCAGCATTTAGAGAATTGTTGTCAAATAGTTTATCTCTATTTACAGCAAGCAAATTACTCATTGTTTTGTAATATATTTCTGCATTTAGTGTAAGATGTTTTACAATATCCCATTCTGCTCCAAAAATAAAGTGATTGGACTTTTCTACGTAGTGGTCAATAGCCTTGCCTTTAAAAGAAGAAACAACTCCTCCATACAAATCAGGTCCTGTAGTCAAATAGCCTGTAAATAAATTAACAATATCTCTATCGCTTTTGGTGTCTATAAAACTTTGAGTATATTGTCCTAAGGCTGCTTTTAATCTAAAATCTTTGCTGATATTGTATTTAAGAGAAAGTTTTGGTTCAATATAACTTTCACTCAAAGAAGCATAATGAGAAAATCTTATACTTGGCTCGTACAACAAATTACCCAAAAACCCTTTGAAAAGCACAAAAGCTGCCATTTCAGTGGAGTTATCTACAACTTCATCGTTCATAGAAGAAAATAAAGAAGCAGTTTTGTTGGCTATCATTTCCAAACCATATTTTAATTGATTCTTATTGTAAAATGAGGTTGCCGATAAAATACCAGAAAAAGAACTTATTTCACTTGATTGTTCGCCTTCATTGGTTGTGGCAGACATATCCATATTGTATTTTGAATAAGCAATAGTACCTTCAACCAAAGAAGAAGTACCCGGAGGCAAAAGCAAGAAATTGGTTCCTACTCCTATGTTTTTCCAATTAAAATCCGCTACATTCTTATAACCCTTGACATTATCGGTAAAATTAAAACCAAATAAATTTATCTTACTTCCCTCTTTTGATGTTAAGGAAAGTTTGCCATAAAGGTCAAAAAAATCGTATGGCAAATCGTTATCTATGTAACTATATATAGAGTTGGAAGTTGAGGAAAGATAAGATTTTTTTGCACTCAGAATATAAGAAAGAGAATAAGGTTTATCCTCCTTATCCTTTATTATAGGACCTTCCAAAAGAGCAGAAGCGGCGAAGGTAGAAAATGAAACTTTACCCTCTGTTCTTTTTTTGTTTCCGTCCTTAGTGGATATATCTATAACAGAGGAAAGTCTGCCACCATATTGAGCACCGAAACCTCCTGTATAAACATCCGCTTTACGAATAATATCTGTTTCAAAAACAGAAAAAATACCTATTGAATGAAAGGGATTATAAACAACCATTCCGTCTAAAAGCACTTTGTTTTGTATAGCGGAACCTCCTCGTATGTACAATTGTCCGCCTTGATCTCCTGAGGATATAACACCTGGCAATACTTGAAGATATTGTGCTATATCGGCTTGACCTCCTATGGACGGTATTTTATATATATCGTTAGCAGTTATTTTTTGTATGGAAACTTGACTTTCTGTGCGTGAGGCTTCTTTATTTGCTGAAACTTCTACCACATCCAATAGTTGAATGTTTGGTAAAAGTTCTATTTTTAGATTTAACATATTGCCCTTTTCTACTGTTAAGGCAAAAGTGCTGTCTTTGTAGCCCAAACATTGTATTTTTATATTGTAGGTATCAGGCTTTATATTATTTATAACAAAATAACCATTATCATTGGTACTTGCTCCTAAGGATGTGTTTTCCAAAATAATATTGGCAAATAAAATAGGTTCTCCGTTGTCTTTATTGTAAACAAAGCCCTTTATAGTACCTACCTGAGAGTAGGAGATAGAGCAAAGAAATAGGAAACAAAAAGTAAAAAAAAGTTTCTTCATTTATTGTTAGATGTATTTAGTGTAATATTTTAAAAATCAATTCTTTTAATAATTCATTTTCTTTGCAAAGAGGAGATACGTTGACTCCTTTTGTTTTTAAATCATAGTCCTCAAAAAGTGATATTATGGAGAATAATTTTTCAGTGCTGTAGCATTTAGTTGCTGTTATACAATCCTTTAACTTAAAAGGAGAGGAATGTAAAACTGTGGCCATATCTTGTGTAGTCCTACCTTTCATGGTGGAGCAGGCTAAGGTATTAAGAAAGAAAGAAAACAAAGCAGGTATTATCATTTGTATAGGGTTCTCTTTTGGATTTTGAGAGAAATATTTTATTATCTGATTACACTTCAATACCTGTTTTTCAGCAAGTGCTTTTTGTAGTTCAAAAACATTATAATCTTTACTTATACCTATATAAGAAGATACATCCGTGGCTGTTATATGTTTTTTATTTTTAAGATTAAGATTAAGTTTTGCTAACTCATTCTTAATCTTTTCCAAATTGTTACCAAGATAGTTCTCCAACAAAACCACAGACTGCTCATCTGAAGTAAATCCCATATTTTTTATATAGGCTTTTATCCAATCAGCAAGTTTATAATCTGGTACTTTTTTGCTTTCGTATATTATGCCACCATTTTTTGTGATAAGATTCTTTGTCTTTGTGTCAAAACTTTCACTCTTATTGCATATAACAAAGCATGTGGAGGTTTGAGGTTTATCAAAATAAACAGAAAGTTTGCTCCATTCTGCTTTGTCCAACATTTGAGCCTCTTTGAGTATGACAAGCCTCTTTTCTGACATCAAAGGATATTGTCTGCACATACCCACTAAAGCAGAGGCTACAGCATCTTTTCCATAGATAACATCAAAATTAAAGTCCTTTGCACTTTCTTCTATGACCTCGTTCTCAAACTTTTCGGCAAGTAAATCTATATAATAAGGCTCTTCACCGCTCAGCAAATAAACGGGTGCAAGTTCTTTATGTGAGATATTATCTTCTATTTGTTTTAATGTTGCTGTTGCCATACATACTCTTAACAACAACAAAAAATCCTGTGCTGATAGTGTTATAAAAACTACACAGGATTTCTTGTTTTGTTTCAATTATTAAAATCTTTATTTACGCATTTCTCTTGAACCCATTCTGTCCATAGCACAACGGAAACCTATCCATTCTGTTTTTTGGTCTTGAGCTAAGTAACGTTTTTCTCCTGGAGATAGATACAAAGCCTTATCTTTCCAAGAACCTCCTTTGACAACCCTTACTTTGTCGTTAATCATAGAAGATTTTCCAAAATCATACATACCCCCGGTTTCGGAAACTGTTTCGGTCGCTCCCTCCTCATCATATTCAGAATCAGTTGTTGCTACCATATCTTCCTCATCACCTTCTGCGGTTTCGGTTTGCCAACTTGTTGCTATTTGCGAAGCCAAATCTCCATCCAAATAGTTGATATTGTCGGCTTGTCTATAATTTCTTCTATTTATATTGTCTTCCACGGTTACCTCTCTGTATGTTATTCTACCTAAAGAATCTTTTTCAGCTATCATTCCGTCTGAGTCCAAAACCTTTGTAACATAAACATTCCCTCTATAAGGGTTAATATCGCCTGCGTCCTCAGGAGTGTTAGGACGATAAACATCCATCACCCACTCTGAAACATTGCCTGCCATATTGTACAAACCATAATCATTAGGGAAGTAATAATCTACAGGAGCAGTGTATTCCCAATGGTCATTCAAAGCACTTGCTACACCCATAGCATCGCCTCTCGAGCGTTTGAAGTTAGCAAGCATTTCACCATAATATTTCTTTTGGTCTGTACGTACAACATGACCATTCCAAGGGTAAATTCTTCTTTCCAAAATACGACCCTCTTTTGTAGTATTGCCTACAAGACCAAGTGCAGCGTATTCCCATTCTGCCTCCGTTGGAAGTCTAAATTTAGGGTACAAAATACCATCGGTCATATTTGCTCTTCTTACTCCTTCTGAGTTAGGATTAAGGTCGGTAAGTTCTTTCTTTACATAACCCTCATATTGTCCAGCAAGATAAGCGTCTGTTGTAAACACATTGTCTCCTTGTTGGTCTTGGTCAAATTCCAATATTCCAGCATCTATAAGTGCTTTTTCGTTTAATCTATCCGTTCTCCAATCGCAGTAGTTGTTGGCTTGTATCCAACTAACACCTACAACAGGATAGTTTGCCCAAGAAGGATAACGGAAATAATACTCTACCATAGGCTCATTGTAAGTAAGCTTGCTTCTCCATACCAAAGTATCTGGCAAATTGCTTTGATAATACTCTGGGTAATCGGTATAAACTCTTTGTATCCAATACAAAAATTCCCTATAATCCAAATTTGTTATCTCGCATTCGTCCATATAGAAAGAAGAAACGGTAACTTTTCTTGGGTTGTTGTCCCATTCATATTTTACATTATCCGTAGACCTTCCCATAATAAAAGCACCACCTTCAATAAATACCATGCCCGGAGGTGTCTGTTGCTCTACATTTTTGGCTGATTCAAAACCTCCCCACTTAGGGTCATCATAATTCCACCCAGTTGTGGCTGATTTTTTCTTTCCGGAACAAGCAAATAATAATGTTGCAACTGCTGTTACCATTAGAACCTTGCTGAAAAATGACAATGTTTTCATATCTTTTTATTTTTATTCTTAACTTAAAACTTTATAATTACCTAATTTATTTTTTTTGTTTCAAAAAAAATTAGAATGAAGGACACTTAATAGTTCTAACTTTTTTTCTCTTTTCTGGGCAAGGAAGTTTTGCACTCAAACTAACTTCATGAGCTCCACCAGATACATTGGAAAGAGAAGAAACCGTTATATCATAACTATAACCTATCTTGTAATCTCCCCATTGCAAGCCAAACAATAGAACCACAGCATCAGAGTTACTAAATGACATAGATTGTCTATACCAAGTACCAAAAACAAAAGGCGACCAGTCCAAATACAAACCGTAATTTAATTCATTAAATTCTCCTTGATGTTGATATATAATGTTTGGCGAGATAACAGGTTGACCAAAAAAAGCATTGGTTCTTCTTGTATCTCTTCTAAGATTAAATCTCATTCCTGCGTTAGCAGTCAGTTTTATCGGCAAACGAGTATAGGAAATAAAGCCGTTTTTGGGTCTTGTTAGATTGACAGCTGAAAAGCCTGCATACCAACTTTCTCCATACAGTAACGCTCCTGCTCCAAAATCTACATAAGTTTTGGAAGTTTCGTCAGGTCGAGTTGCCATAGTACTCGTATATATCTGTCCATAACGAGTATCAATCATATCTCCAAAAACCAACTCGTCCCAATCCAAACTATGGTTGGTTACGTTTGCTTGAGCCGCAAGATTAAGGGCAATGTTGCGTGTCAGTTGCAAGTGTAAGGAATAAATCAAAGCAGCCGAGTTAACTCTATAAAAATCACTTTGTTTGTCACTCATTACATACACTCCTATACCGCCCGAAAGAAAATCAAAGTATTGGTCATAACTTGCCGAAAAAGTCTTAAATGCCCCCAAAGATGGCCATTGGTCTCTATATGTAAGAGATAATCTCGGACAAATCTCAGAACCAGCAAAAGCCGGGTTGGTATAAATAGGATTTGCGAAGAATTGTGAAAAATGAGGGTCCTGTGCTTGCAAAGAAGATAAGGCAAACATACAACCCAAAACCAAACAAAGTATACTCTTTTTCATATAAATCGTACTATAAAAAATAGAATTACTAACATCTTAATTTCAAAAGGCAATATTACAAAAAAAACAGCACATAAAAATAAAAAAAACTTATATTTTATTTTCTAATACTCATAAAGATTTGTTTATTAAATTTTTACCAAACTTTTATTGTACTATGCCTACTTTGTATATTATACTATAATACAAAAAAAAAGTTACATATATAAGTAGTTATTTTTTAGATAAAAGACAGACTCCATAAGCCGACACTCCCTCTTTTCTTCCCTCAAAGCCCAAATGTTCTGTTGTAGTTGCTTTTATGCTAATATCTTCTACGTCCAAACCTATAACTTGAGCCAAATTCTTTTGCATCAATGGAATAAGGTTGCTTATCTTTGGAGATTGTAGACATATTGTAGAGTCAATATTTTCTACTTTGTAACCTTTTTGCTCTATCTTTTTGAGTGTATCTTGCAAAAGAAAAGTACTTTTTATCCCTTTATACTTTTCTTGAGTATCGGGGTATTGATAACCGATATCTCTGAGGTTTGCTGCACCAAGCAAGGCATCTATAATGGCATGTATGAGTACATCTGCGTCAGAATGACCTATAGTTCCTAACGGAGAATTTTCTATTTCAATACCTCCAAGTATTAGTTTCTCTCCCTCTTTTAGAGCATGCACATCATACCCAAAGCCGACTTTTAACTTCATATTTTATTACATATCAAATGAAAGGGAAACCCTAATAGTATTTTTCAAAGGATTGTTTGTTTGAGAGGTTGGCAAAAGATAAGACAAATCTATACCAAGTGAGTTGTATTTAAGTCCTAAACCAAGCGTCAAATATTGTCTATCTCCTTTTTTCTTATTCTCATAGAAATATCCTGCACGAGCAGCTATCATTTTATTATACCAGTATTCCACACCTGCAGAAATGTTTATTTCTTGTAATTCTTCTTTTATTCCATTGGGAGCATCATAGAAAGATTGGAATATACCTTTAAGCACCCCCACATTATCCTCATAGCCTTCATAAACTTCCCCCAAAGAATCTCTTACTGGAGGGGTCGGAACCAATAATTTGTTTAAATCTAACATAAAGGACAATTGATTAAATTGATCCATGGAATAAGTATATCTACCTCCAATTCTAAGATTTGCTGGTAAAAAACTTGATTCTAAATTATCAGAATATGATATTTTGTTACCTAAGTTAGATATTTGCACACCTATAGCGTATTGTGCAGGTTTATCTGTGGCAAGGTCTTTTTGATAGTAAAGACCTATATCTGCAGCAACTGCCGAAGCAGCGTGAGTAGAGTTGCCATTAACACTTTGTCCCTGTGTCAAATCGGAGCGAATATATCTTCCTGTTACAGATGCGGCCAAATTTTCTGTTAGTTTCATAGAATAAGAAACATCTATGGCAAATTCATTTGGCTTATATGTACCTGTAGAAATACCTTCTTCTGAGAAGAAATCTATAGAACCCAAAGAAAAATAGGTAAGAGAAGCTCCTATAGCACTAATATCGTTTAGTTTGTAATAACCTGAGAGATAAGCCAAATCTATATCATTAGCCAAATCTCTAAGCCAAGGAGAGTAAGTCAAAGACAATAAAAATCTTTTTTCAGCAAACGGAATCTTAGCAGCGTTCCAATGGTTTGAGTTAGCATCAGGTGTGGTTGCCGCTCCTATATCTCCCATTGCTCCTGCACGTGAGTCAGGGGCTATTAATAATAGAGGAACTCCTGTTGAAATAAGTCTTGCTCCATCCTCTACTTGCTGTCTAAGTATGTAGCCTTGTATGTTGTCGTTGTCTATTGCTTTATTTTGTGCAAAAACAAATGTTGAAAAAAATAATCCACAGATGAGTGATAATATTCCTACTCTCTTCATATATATTCTTATTATTTTTGATGTCTCGTTGTAAAAAAACGGGATAATTTTTATTTTATTATTTTACTACTAACATTTTATTTGTTTTTGTGGTAGTATCTCCATTATAATCAGTTAATTCTATGGTATAATAATATATACCATTACCTATCTTGCCACCTCCGTCCAAAGTGCCGTCCCAACTTATAGGACCAACATTATTACTGCCTATGTAGTTGCTTGCATCAATGTTTTTAACTACTCTACCTTGTGCGTTAAATATTTTTATAGTTGCCTTTTTTATATTATCGGGCTTATTAAATTTCACAATAATATTAGTACTTTCATTAAAAGGATTAGGGTAGTTATAGGCTTCGTATTCTTCTTTTGCTGAGTTTATTACCCTGAAATTTATAGTTGCCTGTGAAGAATAGTTATAGATATTCCATACTTTTATGGAAAGTGTATGTTCTCCCTCGCTAAGAGAGGACAGAGGGTAAGTGATATAACCTTTATTTAAGTCTTCCTCATCATAAGTATAATAGTCATTTAGTATAAAAGTATTAGCAGCATTGTCCAATCGTGCAACAATATCATGTCCTAAGCCTGCTCCTGCTATATTAATAGGAATGCTATCCCATATTACAGCATAAAGATTTGGATTCTCGTTGGTTATACCTCCATTAACAAAAGTGCTATCGTTTATATACAAATTGACAATCGGTCTTGAGGTAATCAAATTGATTGATGTATCGATACCTCCAAGTATAAAATCATTGGTATAACCTGCTGCATCTATGTTGGAGTCTTGTGCATAATAACTTATCTTTGCTCTGCCATAGTTGTAGGCTATATCTTTTGGAATGGTAAAACTATATTCAAACTCGCCATTCTCAACCTCTGTAAAGCCTCTGTGTAAAACGTTGTTTTGTTGTTCAAAACGCAAATTAGTATCTAAACCAGAATTATCCAAAGTGTAGTAATAGGCTTTTTTATCAAAGAGATATATTTTAAGTTTTCCGTTAAAATCTTCAATTTTGTTTCCGTTAAAATCTACGATTTCTCCTTTTATATACATATTAGACAATGCACCAACAGTATCTATATTTACAAAACGCTGACTCTCCTTGTCATACAAAGAGTTGTTGATTTGCAATGTTTTTACATTATACTTTGGAAGGGAGATTTTGAGTGCAGGGTCTCCAATAAGCGAAATACTTCTTTCTGATTGTTGCAAGTAGGTGTTGTTTTTTGCATACATTTTTACCTCACCAAAAGTATAAGGCTCTCCGTTTTGTTTTCTAAGTAAGGCAAATTTATGAAGGTTTTTATTTATTCCGTCATTTGAGGCTATCTTTCTCGCTGCTGCTATGAGCGCTATACCTGCTCCTTGTGTGGAAGCAACTGTGGCTTCGCCCGCTGATTGTTTATCTGCCAAATCAAAACGAGCAAACTCACAAGTAGAAGTTATCATTAAGGGTAGTTTGTTATAATTAGTCCAAGAGGAAATATTTGTTTTGGTTATCAATCTTTCGCTTGACAAATGGTCGTATGACCCATGTCCAAGATAATTAAATAACAAGCAACCTTTGTTCATTCTGTCGTCTATTGTGCTTGAAGCATCGGGGTATGTGGCACCAGAAGAAGAGGTATATTCTTTGTAAGCATCTTGATAAACCTTTTGTATATTAAGATAAGGTTGTGTTTCGTCTATTTGTTTATATATGTTTTCGGCATTGCGTATAAAGTACAACTCTCCCAAATTGTCAGCATCGTCCGAAGACAACATAACAAAATTTCTCCAATCTCCGTCTTCACCTTCCAAAAGGTCTGCTTTGGTCATATAGCGTTTGCATTTTTCTACAATCTCTTCTGCTTCAGTGATAGTATTTACACATAATCTACCTACACCTATAAATAATGTATCGTTTGTTGCATTTTTGCTATAATCGGAAAGGCAGGCAAGTACATCATCGCTTGTAAATGTTCCATTAGGATTATTATAATATCCCTTTGATTGATAAGTAGGAATAAAATTATTATCGTAGCCCAATATATTTTTATTATCGTAGGTTCCATCTCCAAACAATAAAACGTTTTTAGGCTGTTTTCCGCTATCTTTATATTTGTTATACAACATTCTTAAAAACTCCCTTATAGCGAGAAAATCTTTTTGACCAGAGGAAAATTCGTTATAAATTTTTTCTACATCAACTACCTCTACGCTTATATCATCATATAATCTATGATATTCGGCAAGTTTGTTGGCTTGTTCTAAAAATTCTTTATTGGATACAATAACAAAATCTGTTGCTTGCATATTGTGTAGATTTTGATTTTCTATTGCAGAGTATAGAGTAGGAGTTTGAAAATTAGTTCCTGTAAGGATAACAATTGTTCTTATGGTGTCATTCTCTACATTGAAAGACAAAGTATTGTTTTCTATAGATGCATCACTTATAGCAAAAACGTTGTTGATATCGGTTACATCCCAAACCATAGTATTTGGAGATAATACATTGCTTATATTATAACGTACAACGGAGCCTGTTTTAGTGGAATAGAATCTAAGATAACTATTGTTGAAAACAAGGTTTTTACCGTAATTTACCAATATATAATTGAGATAGGCTTTGTCTGAGGTTTTGTCATAGTTGTATGTAATGTTAATATTATTATTCTGTGTGCTTAAAACAGTATCAAAACTTTTCTCTGCCATATAAGCCACAGGGTCTATAGAAGAAAATGTGTTTAGTAGTATATTTTTAGTGTTGTTACCATTGATATTCATTTTAAACGAAGCGGATGTATTAGAAGCACTTGCTAATGATATATCTATTTTTGCTCTTTCTGTAGATGAAATATTTGGTAGACTTATAGGAATAGATAAATTAGGAGTAGAGGGGGTCATTCTTTCTCCTACCCACAAATCCCCTGATTCTATTAAATTAATAAGTTCTCTTTTGTAAATAAAGTAATCTTTCCCCGTGTTTGATAATGTGTCGTAAGTTGTTGGAGCAGTTTTGCTTTCAATTCGTTTTTTTTCTCCTATGTTTTTTTCAAAGGTAACAAAATAGGTTGCCAAATCAGTATATGGATTAACAGAGAAAGAAAAAGCAGAGTTATTTCTTTCAAAAGTAATATCTGTACAACCTTTTGCATAAAAAAGAACATAGCCATTTTGTTTGTTTACATATATAGCATTTTCTTGTAGGTCGGAGTGTTGATATTTTGAGGGTTGCTCTTTTATGGCTGTACCTCCGTTGCCAAAAATAGATAGGTCATCCCAGTTTATTTCTTCAGCACTAAAACCCATTGTTAAAAAATCATTGTATGTGAGTCTATAAATTCCATCTGTTGATATTCTTATAGCATACCATTTGCCCGAGGATAGTATTGAATTATTAGGATAATCTATAGATGAAGCAAACAAAAAATTTGTTGTCAAAACAAAAAAACACAACAACAAAATATTTACATATTTATATAATGAACTTTTCATATTTACCTACAGGTTAACTTTTTTATAAAGTAAACTAAAAAAGAGTAAAAATATTGTATTTGTCAAAATTCCACTACTTACAGGCATTGCCTGTTTTACACCCACAGGGTGTCCTATAAGGGCAGAGCCACACCCACAGGGTATCCTATAAGGGCAGAGCCATTACAGGAAGTGATACGCTTTGCGTGTATGCTAACTTATAATAACCTATAAAAACTTATAAAAAAATAGCCAAAAAATTTTTTTCGGGAAATCGCGTAAATACCCATTTAAAAGCAAAAAATAAGGGTGCTACTATTGATTATCAACTACTTAACCTTTTTCGAAGGGTC
>CAZVEO010000056.1:0-16383 GCA_964626385.1 uncultured Bacteroidaceae bacterium | reverse complement strand
AACTTATTGATAATCAGTAAACGGATTTCTCTATTTTTTTTGTAAGTTTTGTTAGATTTGAATAGGTTCTAATGAGTTACAGGCACAGCCTGCACCCGCAGGGTGTTTTATAAGACGCATAAGCGTATGATAATTTTTTTTTAACGGCTTTGCCCTTATAAAACACCCTATGGGTGCAAAGCCGTTACTTTTTGATAGGTTATTTAATGTTTTGCAATTATATTTTATCTTGTTAAAGAGAATTGTAATAACTTTGCAAATCGTATGGAAAACGTAAAATATAGGTTGTGGGAGATAGAAAAATACGCTTTATCAGGCGTAACAGATTTGAAATCAGGGTTGGGAAAGATTGTTGATATCAATGGTTGCACTTTGATTCAATGTAATAGAGGCTTTGCTGTAGTGAGTATAGATTTAAAAAAAGTAAAAGTGCGTGCTGGCGATTTAGTTATTTTGATAGGAGATGCGACTTTTATACCTATAGATATTTCAAAGGATTTTTTTGCTCGATATGTTTCTGCTCCTAAATGGATGGCAGATGAAATGTTTTACAATATTACCTCTTCTTCATTTTGGGAATTTATTTATAGACATCCTGTACTTAGTTTAAATTCTAAGCAAAAAGAATTGTTGCAAAATTGGTTTTTTCAAACCGATTGGATGGTAAATAATTGTACTATAGAACCGGTAAAGGATGTAATAAAGAATAATTTTTATAATCTTTTTGTGATAATAGACAATGAGTTAAAAAGCGGTGGTAAATATTCTCAATTAGAAAATTTTCCAAAAAATAGAGCGTGGATTTTGTTCAATGATTTTTATACTCTATTGGACATACATCATAGCAAACATCATAATGTAAATTTCTATGCTCAGCAGTTAAATATAACACCTGACTATTTGTATAAGATTGTTCAGAAAATAGAGAATGTTTCTCCAAAAGAGATAATAAACAGATATGTGATTGTAGCCATTAAAACGCTTTTGCAGAACACAGACTTATCAGTAAAAAATATTGCAACCGAGTTAAATTTTGATGATGTGCCTTATATGTGTCGTTTTTTTAGAAGAAACACAGGATTATCTCCTTTGGAATATCGTCATGGTCAAAAAAAAATGGAGTTTACAAAATGATATACAAAGAGTTAATACTGATTTATAAAGTTTTTATTTATCTTCCATAAAAGGCTGTACTGCGTTTTGACACTTCAGGCATAAAAGCGTGAGGAATGTGTTCTATTTCTGGAATGTTTTCATTATTCATTATTATGGAAATAATATCAAATCTTGCTTCCAAAGTGATTTTAAATTTTTGCATATAATAGTTGGCTACCCCTATTATGTATTGTTGTTTTCGTCTATTGACAGCCTTATAAGGTTCTCCGAAATTGTTTGTCGCTCTTTCCTTAACTTCCACAAAAACAATTTCATTTCTATCTTGTGCAATAATATCTATCTCGTGTCCTCTATAAACAAAATTTCTACCGAGTATGGAATACCCATTTTCTACCAAAAATTTGCAGGCAATATCCTCACCATTGCGACCTTTAACAAAAGTTGATTCCATTTATTTGCTATATGTTTTGCCGTATTTCAATTCTTGCTCTATAAAACTCTTAGGGTAAGATATGGAAACATCTACAATATTGCCATTTTTGTCTTTTACTTCTTTGAGAATAGGGTTAACAAACCCTCCGTATGGTTTTATTCCCAAAGCATTATATCTTTCTAATACTTCCCTATGTAAGTCGTAGTCTATATTAACTCCGTAGTTTTCTACAAGTTGCTTACCCTTCTCATAATCACCTCTTGATTTTATGTCTTGTATAATATAAAGCAAGTCGCCAAAAACATTTCTTAGTTTTTGATAATCTGTAATCACAAAATAAGTCTTATTGTCTTTTACTCTTTTTTCTATACAATTACCTCCGTTTCTTAGAGCATATTCGGAGATAAGTTTTCTGTCTTGCATATGAGCCTCTGTTACTTTTTCTCCAAGTGGTATTCTTGCCAATTGTACAAGCAGACCATTTCTTATATAAGAATCATATTGTGCCATACCAGTTTCTAAGGAAGGAATCAAGCCGAGTTCTACCATTTTTTCGTCCATAAGATAATACAAAGCAAACAAATCGGCTCGTGCCTCTTCCAAACAAGAAGAATATTCTTTTAAAGCATTAGCAGGAGTAGTATCCAATAGTTGACCAGAGCCATGACCTAAACACTCATGCATATCTGTATGTAGATTATCAGAAAGTTGTCCGTAAAGTTTTTCTCTTTCAATTTCTTTTTCTGAGAAAGCAAATTCTTTTAAAGCACTGTTTGGACTTTCCATAGAGGCAAAGAAATAAGCATCGCTCAAATTGGCAATGGTAACACTTTTGGAACCAAACTCTTTTCTAATCCAATCTGCATTTGGCAAATTGATACCTATGGGTGGAGTAGGGTAGCAGTCGCCACTAAGCATTGCTGCATTAATAACCTTTGCACTTACTCCAGCGACTTTCTTTTTTCTGTATTCGGGTTTTATAGGAGAATGGTCTTCAAACCATTGCGCATTATCGCAAATTGTTTTTGTACGTTTGGTTGCTTTTATATCTTTGTAATTAACCAAAGCCTCCCAAGTGCCTTTCATACCCAAAGGGTCATTATAGGTCTCAATAAAACCGTTTATATAATCGCAAATACTTTCTGTGTCTTGCGACCATAGTATATTGTATTCGTCCCAAGTGGTCAAATTACCAGTTTTGTAAAACTCTATTAATTTATCCGTATATTTTATTTGTATTTCATTATCAGTAAATTGTTTTGCTTTATTCAACCAAAAGATTATCTTTTCTATATAGAAAGAATACTCTCCTCCTTGTTTCCAAACTTTTTCTATGATTTTATTGTTTTCTTTTATGAGTTTGGAGTTTATGCCAAGCGAAATAGGTCGCAAAGAGTCTATTTCTATTTTGTTGTAGTAGTCTTCCACTTCTTGACGACTAAGGTTTTCGTAAAAATTAACTGCTGAAGTTTTTACTATATCTTCATCTGTTGAGTTATCCCTTCTTATTGGAGCAATATCTTTGTTATAGATTTGTTCCAAAATAAAATCTTTATCTTTATAATCATTTAACAATGAAGCAAAATACTCTTTGGAACAATCGGGAAAAAACTTCTTTTCACCATAATGATGATGCAGACCATTAGAAAAGAAAAAACGTTTGGCATAAACTTCAAAGGACTTATAATCTTTTGAAGTTTTATCTCCTTTGTAGTTGGTTATAATATGCTCTAAAGCTTTGCGAATTTGTAAGTTATATTTGTAATTTTGGTCAAAATAAATATCTCTTCCCCAAAGTGCAGCCTCAGAAAGACAGAAAATATATTGCTTTTCTTTCAAGGTCAAACTATCCCAATCAGGCAGTTGATACCTCATTACTTTACAATCTGCAAATTCATCTAATATATATTTAAATTCTTTTGTTTCAAAGTTTTGTTGTCCCACAAGGTTTGAACAAACAATTGTACTTATAGTTGCCATAATAAAAAAGATTTTTTTCATAAATAATTACTTTGTCTGTTTTCTATAACTTATTATTTAATAGTTTTTTAGCAAGATTTATAGATTCAGTACTTTCTTTACCATCAGAAAGCATTTGAGCAATTTCGTTGATACGTTGCTCCTTATCAAGTATTTTTATATTAGAAAAGGTTTCATTTTCAGTGGTTTGTTTATAGACTTTGAATTGATTTTGTGCTTTTGCCGCCACTTGTACAAGGTGAGTAATTGTGATAACTTGATGATTTTTGCCAAGTTGTAACATTATATCTCCAGCCTTTGCTGCCACATCACCACTTATACCTGTGTCTATTTCGTCAAAAATCATAGTTGGCAGGTCAAAATTTTCTGTAACAACGGCTTTTATTGCAAGCATAAGCCGAGAAAGTTCTCCTCCGGAGATAACTTTGTTTATAGGTGCAAGTTTATTGTCTTTTGTTTTGTTTGCAGAAAAAAGAAAGGTTATATTATCTCTACCATTTGGAGAAAAATCTTCTTTTTCTGTTATTTCTATTTTTAAAACAGCGTCTTGCATTGCTATAGAGTGTAAAATAGGCAAGGTTTTATTTTCCATTAATAAAGAGGCTTGAATGCGTTGTTTGTGCAGAGTTTTAGATAACTGCTCTAATTCTTTAATAAATAGTTCTTTTTCATTCTCTTTTTCCTTAATAATATTGCTGACGTTGTCCACAAAATACATTTTGTCTGACAAGGATTTTTTTATACTAATGAGTTCTTTTATACTCAATACATTATGTTTTTTTTCTAAACTATAAATTAAGTCCAATCTTTCATTGTAGGCTTGTAATTTATCGTTGTCAAAATTTAAATTATCATTATAAGTATTAAGTTCGTTGCAAATATCTTTGAGCTCTATAAGAGAAGAAGTAATTCTTTGATAAATATCATTCAAAAGTTTGGAATGAGAGTGTATTTTAGAGATTTGATTTTTTACATTAGTTAAATAAGATAAAACATTGTTTTCCTCATTGTTATCTAACAAATTTAAACAAGAAAAAAGATTGTCTTTTATCTGTTCTGCATGGCTAAGAATCTCTATTTCGTTTTCCAACTCCTCTTGTTCGTTTTCGTTTTGTAAGTTGGCTTTGTCTAATTCGTTAAATAAAAACTCATTGTAAGAGTATTCCTTAATATTTTCATTTTTTTGTTTTTCAAGGTTTTCTATTTCTGAAAGTATATGACCATATCTCTTATAAGTATTTTCATATGCGGTCAAAGTTTCTCCATCTTGTGCCATGCTATCTATTAAAGAGAGTTGAAAAATATTATCTTTTAATTGGTTAGTTGACGATTGAGAATGTATGTCTATGAGTTTGTTGGCAAATAGTTTAAGTGTAGGTAATTGAACAGGAGTATCGTTTATAAAGGCTCTTGACTTGCCTGAAGGAAGTATTTCTCTACGAAAATAAGACTGAGTATCATAATCTATATCATTATCTTCAAAAATAGGTTGTAAAGACTTGTTTGTTTCAAAAATTGCTTCAACAATACATTTTTTCTCCTTGTTCATCAAAACATTAACATCTGCTCTTTGTCCCAAAAGCAAAGACAAAGCACCTAATAAAATACTTTTTCCTGCTCCTGTTTCTCCAGTTATAGCAACAAAACCACTTGGAAAAGCAATTTCACATTCTTTTATTAAAGCGTAATTTTCTATTTTTAAAGAAAGCAACATAAGGATAAATAATTAAACTTAAGGTATTTAACAATATTTATTCATCAACTACTTAACACATAATTTTAATACTTCTTTTCCTTCCAAATAGGCTTTGAATACATCTCCCTGCTTCATTTGACCAACACCTTTGGGTGTCCCTGTAAAGATATAGTCCCCTGTCTTTAAAGTAATAAAGTTGGATACATAACTAATTATCTTATCTACACTATTTATCATAAAAGAAGAGTTTGTTTGCTGGACTATTTCTCCATTTTTTTCCAAAGAAAAATTTATATCTTGTATATCTTTTTTTAATTCTTTAAGAGAAAAAAAATCACTTATTGGAGCAGAATAATCAAATCCCTTTGCCAACGACCAAGGTAGCCCACTTTCTTTAGCCTTTTGTTGAATATCTCGCAAAGTAATGTCTAATCCTAATGCTATTTGTTCGTAATAATTTTTTGCATAACTTTCTGGAATACATTTTCCTACTTTGCTTATCTTAACTACCATTTCACATTCATAAGAAACATTGTTAGAAAAATCAGGTAAATAAAAATCCTCATCTCCTTTTGTGATAGCAGTATCTGGTTTAAAGAAAAAAACAATGGAATCGGGTGTTTCGTTTCCCAATTCCTTTATATGTTCAACATAATTTCTACCCACGCAAATTATTTTCATAATTATTTAATAACTAATTTTTTGTAGAATATAATTATTGTTATTCTTTAGAAAAGATTTTTTTTCATTGTTGCAAAAATTCTCTGTATAACTTGCTTTGTTGTCAAAGGAAAATCTGCTTTCATCATCCAATCATAGTAAGAAGGCTCAGAAGCAAAGACCTCGGCAACTGGTTTGTCTTTGTGTTTGCCAAAATTAAAACACTCCACACAAGCATCATTTAGATAAATATGTCCCGCTAAATCAGCCCAATTATTCATTTTAGAGAATTGAGCAAGTTGTTTTACATTGTTGGTTATAGGATGGTAGGTTTTGCCGTTTTTTTCAGTATACTCAGTGTTTTCGTACTTTTCCAATTGTGCTTTCAATACTTCCAAAGTGGCTTGAGTATCTCCCTTTGCTGAATGAGCATCTATTAGATTCTTATTGCAATAGAATTTGTAAGCAGCACTTAGAGTACGAGATTCCATTTTGTGAAAGATATTTTGAATATCTATCATATTTCTACATAAAAGAGAAAAATCTACTCCGACTCTTAAAAATTCCTCCGCCAAAAGTGGTACATCAAATTTATTAGAATTATATCCTGCAAGGTCGGCATCTCCAATAAATTCTTTTATTTCTTGAGCTACTTCCTTAAAAGAGGGTTTATCTGCAAGGTCAGAATCAGTTATACCGGTTATATCAATAACTTCTTGACTTAATTTTACTCCCGGATTTATACGAAGAGTTTTCTCATCTTGCTTGCCGTCAGGCATTACTTTTATCATACAAATTTCTATGATTTTATCTTTGCCGACATTTACTCCGGTTGTTTCCAAATCAAAAAATACTAAGGGTCTTTCTAAGTTAAGTTCCATTCGTTTGTTTTTTTCGTTTCTATTAGTATTCTATTTATTATTTAGTTGTTATGTCCATCAATTCCATTGTAAAAATAAGTGGAGAGTAAGGAGCGATAACTCCCATATCTCTCTCGCCATAAGCAAGATTTGAAGGCAACAACACTATATATTTGCTTCCTTTATTCATTTGTTTTGCTGCTATTTCAAAGCCGGGAATCATTTGACCTGCTCCAATTTGAAATTCCAAAGGTTCGTATGGTCGTTTTGGATTATACAAATTGTTTTCCTTTGCTATGTCTTCTAATGAAGTATCAAATACTTGACCGCTTAGGAGTTGTCCGGTGTAGTGTATTTTTACCTTATCGCCGTTTTTTGCTTTTTCACCCTTACCATGAGTCAATTCTCTGTAATATATACCTTCAACTTCTTGCCAAGTGTTATTGTCTTTTTGTAAGTATTGCTGTATTTGTTTTTGTTCTATGTTTTTCAAGGAATCTGCTTTGGCTTGTTGAATTTTTATAAAATCATCGTAAGAGCAAACAGAATCTATTTTGATATGATAATAAATATATCCTTCTAAATTAGGAGGTAAAGGTTGTACTTTTGCCATAGAGTCCTTTGGAAAAGCGAAAATAAATTCTTCTTTGTCTTTCATTAAAAGCATAGCATCCATCAAATCACCTTTGAACATATTATTTTGTTTGCTAACCAAAAAAGAGGGTTGAGTTGCTGGAGGTTGATTTAAATTGGAGTAAATCACACTGTCATTAAAAGAAACTTGATAACGAGCAAAAACTAAAGTTCCCTCTTTTACTTGCTCTCCATTGGAGTTGCTTTTTTCTATTTTGTAAATAACTTTGTTTTCAGAAGAAAGAAAACCTTGTGGCAAATTTTGTCCAAAAACAACAAAACCCCACAAACTTAAAGTACTAATTAATAAAGTCTTTTTCATTTTGTTACATATATAATTTTTTTATTCTACTTTCAAAAGATAAACATCAAAAACCAAAGGAGTATAGGGCTCTATACTCCTATACTTTACATCGCCGTAAGCAAGACGAGAAGGCAAAACAAGTATAGCATGACCACCCTCTTTCATAAGAGAAATACCTTGCATCCAGCCCGAAATCAAAGCATCATCTCCCAACATAAATTCAAAAGGAGCATAAAGCACATTTTCTTTATAAATTTTACCTTTCTTTGCAACCTCTTCCACATTGGAGTCTATTATTCGTCCTGTGGTATCGCATACTGTGTAATTAACGGAAACCATTTTTCCAAATTCAGCTTTTTTACCCGAACCTTCTTTCAAATTAATGTAAAATAAACCTGTGGATTGTTGCTCTGCTTTGTCATATTTTTTTAGGACAAACTCTGTTAATTGTTCATCCTCTTTAGTATTTCTAAGTTGTGCTTCTTTGGTTGCTTCTGATATTTCTTCTATGGAAATTATTTGATTGACTGTAAGATATACCCAAACTTTGTCCTCCGGCTTAAATTCAACGTCTTTTAGATATTTGGACATACTATCAGCGGGGCATATCATAAGGGCAGAATCTCCTATATGCAAGGTCATCAAAAATTCGTCAATACTCCCTTCTTTTACCTTATTGCCAACAACAAACAAACGCTCAGGTGAGCCATAGTTAGAAGAAATTAGTTTTTTATTGTTTAGCATTACTTTCATTTGACCAAAAATTACATCGCCCGCTTTTACTTTTGGAGTATTGTTGTTGGTTGTGCAGTGTTTGAAAGAAAATCCCATTTCCGTATTTACAAAACCATCGTTCTTTTTACAAGAAAAGAACAATAGAATCAAACAGAAAAAGATACAGTATATTGAAACTTTCATAAAAAAATCAAAACTTAAAAAATAACTTATAACAAATAACGCAAACTACTCTTTTTTATTTTACAAACACTCTTTTACAATTAAAACTTTTTACAAAAAAAGAGGGTAGTTTTTATTTCCCTCTTTTTGCAAAATAATAAATTTAAATAAAAATAATAAAAATGAAAAATCAATTTAATCTACAAAGACATTCCAATTGTGTTTGTCTTCAATTTGTCCGTCTTGTATGCCTTTCAAGGTTTCATACAATTTAGTAGAAATAGGACCTGGTTTTTCTCCCCACTTATAAGTTTTATTGTTTTCGCGGTCAAATATCTCGTTTATAGGAGAGATAACAGCAGCAGTTCCACAAGCAGCAACCTCCTCAAACTCAGATAACTCTTCTACTGGAATAGGTCTTCTTTCTACCTTCATTCCTAAATCTTCTGCTATTTGACACAAAGACATATTTGTTATAGACGGAAGTATAGAAGTAGAGCGAGGAGTACAATATGTATTATTCTTTATACCAAAGAAGTTGGCGGCTCCCGCTTCGTCAATATAGGTATGTGTAGCAGCATCAAGGTAGATACAGTTAGAATATCCCTCTTTTACTGCTCTTTCGCCACTAAACAAAGAAGCGGCATAGTTACCACCCACTTTATATTTACCAGTTCCAAATGGAGCAGCACGGTCATAATCTCTTGCTATTTCAAATTTTACAGGTTTAAAACCTTCTTTGAAATAAGGACCTACTGGGCAAACAAATACCATAAACAAGTATTCTTTTGCTGGGTGAACTCCAACTTGTGCACCTGTACCTATAAGTATAGGTCTAAGGTACAAAGAAGCACCGCTACCATAAGGTGGAACAAATCTTTCGTTAAGTTTTACCGCTTTTTTACAAGCCTCTACAAACAAGTCCTCAGGTGGTTCTGCCATCAAAATTCCTTGTGCCGAAGAAATCATACGTCTTGCGTTTTCGTATGGACGAAACATTCTTATTCTGCCATCAGCACCTCTAAACGCTTTCATTCCTTCAAAAGCCGCCTGTCCATAATGTAAAACAGTGGCAGCCATGTGCATAACTATTTCTTCAGAAGAGGATACTTCTAATTCTCCCCATTTACCATCTCTATAATAACAACGTACGTTGTAATCTGTCTTATAGTAGCCAAAACCAAGACTACCCCAATTTATATTTTCCATTTGTACAAAAGTTTTTTTATCTTGTTATTTCTAAACGTAAGTTTTGCAAAATTATTACAATTTTTTGTGTTTCAAAACAATTTCTCTTTTTTTGTCTTATTCTTTTATTTGTTGTGAAATACGCATAGCGCAGAAGTTTGGTCCGCACATAGTACAATAAGGAGTGTTTTTAATCTTTTCAACACCATAATACTCCATTGCTTTTTCAGGGTCTAAGGAAAGGTTGAATTGGTCTATCCAACGGAACTCAAACCTCGCTTTGCTAAGAGCATCGTCTCTAAGATGTGCCATAGGATGATGTTTTGCCAAATCTGCAACATGTGCGGCTATTTTGTAGGTAATTATTCCTTCTCTAACATCTTCTTTGTTTGGTAAGCCAAGGTGTTCTTTTGGTGTTACATAACAAAGCATTGCCGTTCCGTGCCAACCTATTATTGCTGCTCCTATTGCAGAGGTAATATGGTCGTAAGCAGGAGCAATATCGGTTGTTAAAGGTCCAAGTGTATAAAAAGGCGCTTCACTACACCAATCTTTTTCCAAATCCATATTTTCTTTAATCTTATCCATAGGCACGTGGCCAGGACCTTCTATAAGTACTTGTACATTCTTTGCCCAAGCACGTTTGCACAATTCTCCCATTACTTTTAACTCTCCAAGTTGAGCCTCGTCGTTAGCATCGTGCGTGCTTCCTGGACGCAAACCATCTCCTATACTTACGGCAACATCATACATAGCAAGTATATCGCAAATATCATCCCAATGAGTATAAAGAAAGTTTTCTGAATTGTGGTCAGCCATCCATTTAGCCATAATACTACCACCCCGAGAAACACAACCAGTCAAGCGTTTTTTGATAAAAGGCAATAGTTTTTTTACAAGTCCAGCGTGAATAGTGAAGTAATCTACTCCTTGTTCGCACTGTTCTATAAGGGTGTCTCTATACATTTCCCAAGTCAATTCATCTGCATTGCCGTTTACTTTTTCCAAAGCTTGATACATAGGCACAGTTCCCATAGGTACAGGACAATTTCTTATAATCCACTCTCTTGTTTGGTGAATATGTTTGCCGGTGGAAAGGTCCATAAGAGTATCTCCACCAAGACGAGCAGAATATACGCTCTTTTCAACCTCTTCTTCTATTGATGAACCAAGAGCGGAGTTACCTATATTAGTATTTATTTTAACAAAAAATTTTGCCCCTATAATCATAGGCTCTGCCTCAGGGTGATTTGGGTTGCAAGGAATAACCGCTCTACCAGAGGCAACTTCTTGTCTAACAAATTCAGGAGTGATATAGGAATTTTTGCTGTTAAAGTTATTATTTTTTCCATACCCTAAGTTTTCTCTTATGGCAATGTATTCCATCTCCGGAGTTATTATTCCTTGTTTGGCAAGAGACATTTGAGTAAAAGGCACACCTTGTTTTGCTCTTTTGGGTAAATATTTTATAGGAAAGGCTATTTTTTTAACCTCTTCATCTTGTTCTTGCTCGTTAGTATATTGAGAGGTAAAGCCTTTTAATTGCTCAAAATTATTATCCTCTTTGTGCCAAGCCTCTCTTATACGAGGAATACCTTTGCGTACGTCGTGCGTATAGTTTTCATCTCCAAACACTCCGCTTGTATCATAAATATTTAATTCTCCGTTGGAAATTTTTTGTTGTGTTGTTGTACCGTCAGCGTTTTTTATATTTTTTACTGTATCGGTTAAAACTACTTTTTTCATTCCAACCTCGATAGGAAAGATTTCACCTTTAACATAAACCTTTTTTATCCTATCACTTGAATAACAATTTTCCATATCTATGTATTTATATACTTTGTTTTTTATTCAATAAACTATTTTTTTTTACAACATATCTATATTTTTTTGCTCTTCGTCCAAAAAGGCTGTCAGCGGGGAAGAGGCTATGGCAAAATGGCTTGTCATAGGTATTCCAGCAAGAAAAGCTTTTCTTCCAGCCTTTATTCCAAGTGCAAAAGCCTCAGCCATTGCTATACTATCGGAGGCAATAGCTATAGCAGTGTTTATCATACAAGCATCGGCTCCCATTTCCATCGCTTGGCAAGCATCTTTTGGAGAGCCCAAGCCTGCGTCTACTATTACAGGCACTTCGCTCTGCTCTATTATTATCTGCAACATATCTTTGCATTTAATACCCTTGTTGGTGCCAATAGGAGAGGCTAAAGGCATAACGGCTACTGCTCCCATTTCCTCTAATTGTTTGCAAGCAGTAGGGTCAGGCATAATGTAAGGCATAACCTTAAATCCCTCTTTTATCAAAAGTTCTGTTGCCAACAACGTTTCTTTTACATCGGGCAGAAGAAATTTTGCATCTGGGTGTATTTCCAATTTTATCCAATCTGTTTTATATAACTCTCTGCTCATTTTTGCTGCAAAAACAGCTTCTTTTGCATCTCTTACTCCCGAGGTGTTGGGCAAAAGCATACACTCTTTTGGTATAAAATCAAGTATGTTTTCACTTGCCGAGTCTTCGGTCCCCAATCTTTTTAGGGCAGTTGTTACCATTTGCGAAGAGCTTGCAATAATAGATTGTTTCATCAATTCATTGCTTGCAAATTTTCCCGTACCAATAATCAAACGAGAATCAAACTCTCTATCCCCTATCTTTAAAATATCTTTATTCATCGTATTATGGTTTATTATCTATAATTTACCAAGCTTTATTTATATAGAATATATCTGAAGGTATTCCTTTTAATTGTATATCAAATTTTAAACTTGGTTCAACGTATGTACTTGCATTATGTATTCTAAAAGATATTACCCAACTATTGTTTAATGTGAGTATTAAAGTTGTATTAGATTTTTCTTTAAAAGAAAAATCTAAAATTTTTGTTGGTAACTCTATTTTTGGAACTTTTATTTTAGGTTTTGTATTTTTTGAAGATAAGTTTAAAGTTCCATAAATATTAAAAGGAATGATAGTTGTTGTTCTGTTTTTATTACTCATCAATTTGTAATAGTCATTACCATTGCTACCTATCAGGTATTTAACTAAATTAGAGGTTACATTTTTTTTAGAATTTATTTGAAGTAGTTCTTTCTTAAAAGCAAATAGTAGCGGTAAATATACATTGGTATCTTTATTTTTTAATTCCTTCCACTTTAAATTATTTTTTTTGCAATCATCCAAAAAATTAAAAATCGGTTCAATTTCTTTAAAATACTCATTGCTACATTTTTTTTCTAACCAAATTTTTCCAAAGTCCAAATTTCGTGATAGTCTTGAATGTTTTAATGCACTATGATTGTGTTTCACAGATATTCCTATTTCCCATTCTATATTTTTTCTAATGATAAGAATATCTCTTACATCCCCTTGTTTTGTGGCAATAGTATCCGGTTGTAAAGAAATGGTCAGCAAAGTTTTATCATCTTCTATAATTTTTGGTTCCATTTTTAGAATTTCAGAAATTCCCACATTAGCCGACATTAGCATTTCCTGTTGTTCTATTGCTGTAATTTCATTTTCATATTTTTCTTTTGCGATAGAGTAACTTGAATTTTTACTTATTTCAAATGGTCTTATGTCTTTTAAATTTTTAATCAAAGCAAGTATGCAAGCATATTCAAAAGCTTTGCCATGTATTGTTGAACTAATAGTATTCATATTAGGAAAATATATCTTGTTTTATTTGCATAGCCATATAATAGGCTAAATTAACAGGAACAGCATTACCTACCATTTTATAACCATCAGCAATGTTTGTATATTTAAAAATAAAATCATCGGGGAATGTTTGTATTCTTGCGCATTCTCTTACAGATAATCTTCTATACTCATTTTCCAATCCTGGTTCAAATATTCTTTTATTTTTAGCAATTAATCTCATTTTAGGTGCTTGAGGATGTATGGGAGCATGTCTTCCTCCTGCTTGAATAGTAAAAGAAGGTTCGTCCCATGAACGCACTCTATTTCTAGACATGTATATAGTAGAAAAACCTCCTGTCATATACTCGTGGTTAAAAATTTGTAAATCATTGCCATTTGTTTTGTTTCCATTTTTAGCAGGAGTGGCGGGACCTAAATCTCCAATGGCATCTTTTAAGACAGGTTTATATCCAAGAGGGGGTGGAAAAGAAAATTTTTTATTTAAATCTTTGTGATAACCAACAATAATTACTCTTAAACGAGTCTCAGGTACATTGTAATCGTTAGCATCCAATAACTTCCAAGAAACATTGTATCCTGCTTTTTCAAATAATTCTATAAATGTATTAAACGCTTCAGTATGTTTTGGGTGTAAAATACCTGAAACGTTTTCGGCAAGAAAAAATTTTGGTTGTTTATCTTTTAAAACTCTAATATAATCAAAGAAAAGTTGTCCTCTTTTATCTTCTATCCCCATTTGTGTTCCAGCTTCACTCCAACTTTGACAGGGAGGTCCTCCTATAATTCCATCACATTTAGGTATGTCTACTGTTTCTATATCTGTAATACTTCTTTTGTCTAAAAATGTATTGGAAAAATTGATTTGAAAAGTCTCCCAGATAGTTTTATCATATTCATCAGCCCAAATAGTTTTAAAACCTGATTTTTCAAATCCCAAATCCAATCCTCCTGCACCTGAAAATAAAGATATCAATTTCATAGTATTATTTCTTTTAACATTTTCTTGTTTTAAAACGTTTTTAGTATTTCTTTTATTATTGATTGTTTGTTGGTTGCGGTGGAGATTGTACTAGAAAGTGCCACTTTGCGAACTCCTATTTCTTTTAGTGGTTGCAAGTCCTCTAAAGTTATTCCTCCTATGGCATAGAAAGGAGCTGTTAACTTATTCTCTTGCATATGCTTTATTATATCTTTATAGCCTTCTAAACCAAGTATAGGAGCAAGGTTTTGTTTGGTTGTTGTATATTTGTAAGGACCTATTCCCAAATAATCAGCCCCGTTTTTTATTGCCATTTGTACGTCTTGTATAGTATTGCAAGTTGCTCCAAGCAGATATTTGTTTTGTGTTATTTGCTTTGCTTGCTTTATAGGCATATCGTTTTTTCCCAAATGTACTCCGTCAAAAATATTGCTTTCTAACAGTTCTATTTTATCATCAACCATAAGAATAGCACAATATTCATCGCAAATAGGTCTAATCTGTTTAGCAATTTCCAATATTTCATCATTTGAAGCTTCTTTCATTCTCAATTGAATAAACTTTATACCTTCTTGCAAAACAAAGTTACATTCCTTTATTATTTCTTCTTTTGTTTTGTTGGGAGTAATAAACATTACCTTAGGCAATTGCCACAAATCACTCAGCAAAGCACAAGAGGAAAATCCAATATTTTCCAATTCTTTTATATTGTCTTTTGTTACTCCACCAAGTGCCACAACTTTATTATCTAATATTTTATTATTAAAGTATTCCTTTAATTCTTTAAATGAAAACGCTGATTTGTAACCTTTTTTGCCTATACTATCAAAGATAGGAGATAGAAATAAATAACTTGCTTTGTCTTTCCATTCTTCTACTTGCTCAATGCTATGGCAAGAAACAGAAATTCTTTTCTTTCTGTATTCTTTTTTGAGTATAGGGTTGCGTTTGTTTATATGTATTCCCCCTATTCCCAATTCAAAGGCAAGAGAATGGAAATCGTGTAAAGACAACTTTTGCTTCACTTCATAAGGAAAGACGGTAAGGTATTTTCTCATTTGTTGCTCGGAAAAGGAGGGCTTGCGAATATGAAAATATTCCACATAACCGCTTTGTATAAAATTAATTATACGCTCTTTCTCTCTAAAAACTTCAAATTCTGATGTAATTCCTATCCTCCGCATGTTGCTCTTATGATGGTAATCTTATCATTATCTTTTAATTCTGTGGTTGTCCACTTTTCTTCCGATAAAACTTCATCTCCTATAGCTAAAGCCACAGGGTCATTTTCTTTAATACCCAATATTTCAATCAACTCCTTTGCTGTGCAACCTACAGGAACAATTTTGTCTCTATTATTTACTTTTACTTTCATAGAATCATATAGTTTTTAATATTAGGAAACTTGTTGTTAGAAATTGTAAAACAAAGAAAATACCATTTAATTCCAAAATTCGCATTACCGAATTTGTCAAAGGGTATAATCTCAGCCTACTTTTCCCTAATAAGCACCCCTAATCTTTTCGAAAAGCAAAGTTAAAACTTTTTTATAATATATACGTTTTTTTATCTTTTTATTTTACACCCGCAGGCTGTTTTATAAGGGCACAGGCATTGCCAGTTTTATAAGGGCATAGCCGTTAAAAAAAAGTAATACGCTTTGCGTATATGCTAACCTATTAAAGTAACGGCTATGCCCTTATAAAACTGGCAATGCCTGCAAACCTAACAAAACTTACAAAAAAAATGAGAAAATCGGTTTACTGATTATCAATGAGTTACAAATAAAAAGTGTGCACGCGTTTGGTCAGGTCAAAAAATGTTCGTAACTTTGTAAGAGAAAAAGATACCTACCATAAAATTAACGATTTTTATCCTTGTAACTACTTGATAATCAACGATAACGAATCTTCGTTTCGAGAAATCGAAACGAAGATTCGTCGAAATAAAACGAAGATTCATTTTTGCAAAACCCACTT
>CAZVEO010000055.1:0-16425 GCA_964626385.1 uncultured Bacteroidaceae bacterium | reverse complement strand
TGCAGCCACAGGCTGTTTTAAAGACGCTAAGCGTATGTGTTTTTGTAACGGCTTTATCCTTATAAAAGTAGGCTGAGCCTAGAGAAATCGGTTTACTGATTATCAATAAGTTACAAATAAAAAGTGTGCACGCGTTTGGTCAGGTCAAAAATTCTTCGTAACTTTGTAAGAGAAAAAGATACCTACCTCAAAATTAACGATTTTCACCCTTATAACTACTTGATAATCAACGATAACGAATCTTCGTTTCGGGAAATCGAAACGAAGATTCGTCGAAATAAAACGAAGATTCATTTTTGCAAATTCCCGATTTTGCAAAATTTTTCTTCAAAAAATGCTTCGAAAACGCTGAAAATCAATAAAAATGCCCAATTTTGACCCTTCGAAAAAGGTTAAGTCATTGATAATCAGTGGTAGCATCCTTGTTTTTTACTTTTAAATGGGTATTTACGCGATTTCCCGAAAAAATTTTTTGAGGGGTGTTTTTTTATAGGTTATGATAAGTTAGCATAGGTTACAGGCACCGCCTGTTCTAATAAGGGCAAAGCCACTAAAAGAAAGTAATGGCTTTGCCTTAACACCCTGTGGGTGCTTAAGTGTTTATGCTAACCCATAATAACTTATACCAACTCATAATAACTTATGCTAACCTATAAAAAAATCAAAGGCTATGCCTGCCTATGATAGGCTAAATAGTTACCTATTTTTATCCTTTTTAAAATAATAATCTTTGCTTTATTTCGTTGTTAAATTGAGTTTTCTTTTAATCTTAAGAATAAATATCATATTTTATAATGAAAATACTTGTTTTAAATTGTGGCAGTTCGTCAATAAAATACCAACTAATAGATATAAAAAATGACGAGGAATCAGAATTGTTAGCCAAGGGTCTTTTGGAAAGAGTGGGTACTGAAAAAGGAGAATTTACCCATAAAGCAAAAGGGGAAAAACATTATGAGCAATTACCTATTGCTGATCATAAGGCAGGAATAAACATTGTTTTGAAAGCACTTGTTGATGATAGGCTTGGAGTTATCAAGTCTTTAGATGAAATAGAAGCCTGCGGACATAGAGTAGCACATGGTGGAGAAAAATTTACAACAAGTGTTCTTGTGAATCAAGAGGTAAAAGATAATCTTAGAAAACTTATTCCTTTGGCACCGTTACACACTCCGGGTAATCTTGCTGGTATAGAGGCAATGGAAAGTTTGCTTCCGGGTAAGCCACAGGTAGCAGTTTTTGATACTGCTTTTCATCACACTATGCCAACAGAGGCTTTTCTTTATGCTATTCCGTACGAATATTATGAAAAGGATAAAATACGTCGTTATGGTTTTCATGGTACCTCTCATCGTTATGTTGCTCCAAAGGGTGCAAAAATGGTAGGTATGGATATAAACAACAGCAAAATAATTTCTTGTCATTTGGGTAGCGGAGCTTCTGTTTGTGCTATAAAAAATGGTAAAAGTATAGATACTTCCATGGGCTTTACTCCTTTGGAGGGCTTGGTTATGGGTACAAGGTGCGGGGATTTGGATATTGGAGTCGTTCTTTATATAGCACAAAAAGAAGGATGGAATTATGAGCAAGTCAATACTTTTCTAAATAAACAATGTGGTTTAAAAGGACTCTCTGGTGGACTTACCGACATGAGAGATATAACGGCTGCAAAATTAGAGGGAAAAGAAAAAGAAAGTAATGCTTTTGATGTTTTTGCTTATAGGGTAAAAAAATATATAGGTGCTTATGTTGCTGCAATGAATGGAGTTGATATCATATTGTTCACAGGTGGTATAGGAGAAAATGCTTGGAGGCAAAGACAAGCCATTTGCAATGGCTTAGACTATTTAGGTGCTCATATAGATAAACAAATCAATGAACAAACCTCAGGCAAAGACGGTATCATTTCAACACCAGAAAGTAGAGTAAAAATACTTTCAGTAACTACTGACGAGGAATACGTTATTGCAAAAGATACCTACGAACTTGCAAAATAAATGAAAATAATAGGTAAAGTTATTCTTAAAATAGGCGGTTTTCATCTTCAATCTTCTTTTTGTGAGGAGATGAAAAACGCCGTTATCATAGAGGCGCCTCATACAAGTATGTGGGATTTTGTATGGGGTAGAGCGGGGCTTTGGGCTCTGGGGGTAAAGTGTCATTTCCTCATAAAAAAAGAGTTATTTTTCTTTCCTCTCAATTTTATTTTGAGAGGTTTGGGAGCTGTACCAGTTAACAGAGGCAAAGATGGTAAGGGCTTTTTTGATGAAATTGTAAGACAATTGAGAACAAAAAAGAACTTTTCTTTGGTCTTAACACCAGAGGGTACAAGAAAAGCAAACCCAAATTGGAAAAAAGGATTTTACTTTATTGCTCAACAAAGCGAAAAGCCTATATTTTTGGCTTGGATAGATTATAAAAAAAAGACCTGTGGAGTAAACAAAGAAGACAAGATTATTCCTTCGGGTAACTATAACGAAGATTTTCAAAAAATAAGAGAATTTTATAAAAATATTAATGCTAAACACCCTGAAAATTTTAAGGTTTAGAAAAAAATATATAATCTTTTTTAGGATTATAATAAATGTACAAAGGGGAGTTAAAAACAATTATGAGAGAAAATGAATTGTGTTGTTGGTATGTGTTGAAAACTATTTTTTCGCGTGAAACTAAGGTAAAACAATTGTTGGACGAAAAAAATATTAAGACTTTCATACCAATGCAGTATAAAATAAGACAAAAAGAGGGTAAAAAAATAAAAGTATTAGAACCTGCAATTAGAGATTTGATATTTGTTTATGCACAAAAGACAGATATAGAGCAATTTAAAAGAGAATTATCTATAAACCATGGTTTTGAAGCGTATTTTTTAACAAGGAAAAACGGCTTGAAAAGAACAATAGAAACCGTACCGGAAAAACAAATGCACGACTTTATAAAAGTGGCAAATCAATTGCAAGGAGATGCTTTATATTTTCGTCCGGAAGAATTGGAATTAAACAAAGGTACAAAGGTAAGGGTTATAGGTGGCTACTTTGATGGTATAGAAGGAGTATTGTTAAAGGTAAAGGGAAAAAGATGTAAGCGTATAATAATAGAGATACCGGGTGTTGCCATAGCAGTCTCTTATATAGAACCCGATCTTATAGAAGTGATAAAAGATTAAGAGAGAAAAATGAACGCAAATGATATAGAAATAATGTCGCCTGTGGGTAGTTATGAGAGTCTTATGGCCGCCATAGAAGCGGGAGCAAATAGTGTGTATTTTGGTGTGGGACAGTTAAATATGAGAAGTGCATCGGCTAATAATTTTACATTAGACGACCTTAAACGTATTTGCGAAATAGCCAAGCAAAACAATGTAAAAACTTATTTGACTCTTAATACGGTTATCTATGATGAGGAAATAGAATATATGCACAAAGTGGTAGATAGTGCGAAGGCAAATGGAATATCTGCCATTATAGCATCTGATATGTCCGTTATCTCATACGCCAATAGTATAGGTATGGAAATACATCTTTCTACTCAATGCAATATTACTAATTATGAAGCGGTAAAATACTATTCTCAGTTTGCCGATGTAATAGTTACTGCAAGGGAACTTTCTTTGGATAAGGTAAAAGCCATAATTGACCGTATAAAACAAGAAAATCTTAAAGGACATTCGGGAGAACTTCTCAGAATAGAGTGTTTCGTGCACGGTGCTTTGTGTATGGCTGTTTCTGGCAAATGCTATATTAGTTTGGACAATGCCAATAGGAGTGCCAACAGAGGAGCGTGCCTACAATTTTGTAGACGTCCTTATAAGGTTACTGATATGGACGGAGGCACGGAGTTGATGATAGACAATCAATACATAATGTCGCCTAAGGATTTAAAAACCTTGGATTTTATTGGCAAAATTATAGATGCCGGAGTTAGGGTGTTTAAGATAGAGGGTAGAGGTCGTTCGCCAGAATATGTCAAAATAGTAACAAGAACCTATAGACAGGCAGTCAATGCTTGGTGTGAGGGTAGTTGGAGCGAGGAAAAACTTGCAAAATGGAACGAAGACTTAAAACGTGTTTACAATAGAGATTTTTGGGATGGTTATTATCTTGGTCAGAAAGTGGGAGAATGGTCAGAAAAATATGGTAGCAAAGCAACAACAACCAAAATTTTTATAGGTACTGTTACCAACTATTTCAAGAATTTGGGCGTTGCAGAGATTAGAATGGAAAGCGGAGAGTTAAATCTAAATGATGAAGTGTATATAATAGGACCTACGACCGGCGTTTATGAAGGTAAGGCATCAGAAATAAGAGTTGATTTAAAGTCTGTGGAGAAAACTATTAAAGGAGAATTGTTTTCTATGCCAACCTCCTCACTTGTAAGACGCAACGATAAACTCTATTTGATTAAAAACAATATTTAATATATCATTAAAATAATATTGGTGTTAAACTATTTATGTTTATGTGTTTAACACCAATTTTTTTTATGTATTATCCAATGCTTTTTATCTAATAAATATTGGATAATATTGTATTGCGTCTAACATTAAACGTATTTTTTTGATTAAAAAATATATCTGATTTGGGATACATTTTTTTTAATTCATTATACAAACTTAAACGTCTAACCTTACTGATATCTGTACCGTTATATACAAGTAAATACTTGTATTTATCTGTAGCAAAACATGGTTTGCAAAAATAATCATCAAATACAATTACAGCATCATAGTCTTTTACATTAATTCTTACTTCCCGCTGTGCTTTATCTTCCAAACTAATAATATTTTCTCCAAAGTCTAATATATCCGAGTAATATAAATCAACAGAATATATAATATTTTCTTCTAAACTATCCAATTCATAATTATAATCCACAAATATACCATCGTTGAATAATGGTGATATTGTAGATAAAGATAATGCAGTATATGGTGATATTGTTCCGTACTTAGGAAATGACAATATAATATTTTTGATATGATTTTTTATATTTATTTTTACAATATCACAACTATCAGAATTATATCTATTTGTGATAATAAGTAATGTGCTATCATCTACAAACATTTGTTTTATATTTGAATAATAATTTAGTATTTCTATATTGTCCAACAACATTATTATATTTTTAGGGTACTGTGGTTGTACATATTCTTTATTGACTGCAACATTTGTATCCAATATCAACAAAGTTTTTTCATAATCATTGTTGAAGGCAAAGTCAATACTATCCACAAGATTTAAATCATAATCATACAAATACAACTCTGGTTTTATAGTATTCATTACAGATATATATTTTTGGCTCCCACAAAAAGCATTGTATGTATCATAATAGTGTAGTAATACAGAATTGCCAACATCTATTGCTATTTGTTTTGTTACTTGATGTGCTTGTATATCGTATGTTGCTATATAATATCTCTTGTTTTCATCAAAACATTGTGTAAAAAGTGCCAATATGTTACTATGATAACTGACAATATTAGACAATTGTATATCATTATCTAAATAAACACAATCATTAAAATGGAAATGCCCATTATCTCTATAATAAGACACTATAGTATGGCCTGAAGTAAAAAAAAGAGTATCCTTTATATAGTAAAGAGACGGCGAAAGAATTACAGGATAATAATAAAATGTATCTTGCTCAATTATGTACTTATGAGGTGTATTTTGAATAGTATCTATAATAATCCTATCTTTATCAAAAAATACAACACAAAAAAAAGAATCTTGTTTATAGTGTTCTATAAGCAATAAATTTTCATTAGTATTTGTATTAATCTTAACTATAGAATAATCATCTGTTGGGGCGGAGAATACATTAAAAGTATTTACTCTTTTCTGTGCAAACACATTTACACAAATTAAAAGTATGCTTGCAAAAAAGCAAGCATAATTAATAGTTATTTTCTTCATAATCTCACATAACTATAAGGAACACTATTCATATTCATTTCAAAAGCTCCGTTTTCATGAAGTATTCCATCTTCCCATGAATACAAAACATCCTTATACAAAAGCTTTCCTTTAGACTCTCCTTTAGATATTTTGTGCTTTATTATATCTATAGCGTCTTTGACTACATCCGATGCGTCAACTCCTGTCATAACAGTAATCATTATTGTTATCTGTACAGGACAAGTGTAATCACCAGGATCTATACAATATATTTTTATAGAGTTTGTTTTTGTATCTATCTTTCGGGTAACTCTTGCATAAGTTATTGTTCCATCGCCATTGACTCTTCCATTTCTTTGAACTATTGTGATATTTGTGAATTGTTGTCCTTTTGGATTTTTTTCTGCATAAACGACCAATCCAAAACAAAGACACATTAATAAAATAAGGTACTTATTATTTAACATTTTCATTTTCTTATAAATTTAATATTTCGCAAACTTTTTATTTCTATGAAATTTTGCAACTATGCGAAACTCATTACAAAAAATCAACTTATTCTATCCTATATTCTTTCTTGATAGTTATAAAGAATAAGAAATTAAAACTATCTGCCTGAGATACTTGGAGTCTAAGAATAAACACAAAGAATAATTGTTTATACTGTTACCAACGACTCCTCTATGAGTATGAATTTATTTTTACATATAAAATGTATATAATCTGACAAATACACACAACAACAAATACTTGTTTCACTACTAATAGAAAAACAAATATCAAAATTGCCACGTGTAAACATTGATTTCAACAACATATTTTTATTATTTTTTGCAAAGCTAAAACAAAATATAAAACAAACCAAATTTTTTGTTATTTTTTTTTTGCAAATATACATAAAAAAATAACATCTATTAATACATATAGTATTTTTTACAAGATTTTGTTACGGGTTAATATGGACTATTTAAGATTACTGAAAAAAAACACCCTGCAAGTGTATTTGTAGGGTGTTTTATTAGGTCTAAGCCATAATTTTATAAACTTAAAGCAAAAACTCACACTGAGTGACTTTGTTTTATAATTAACTTTTTTTCTAAAATCTTTCTTTGTGCATAAGCATAGCTTTGCCTATGATAGCTTGTTTGCCTTCTGCGTCTTGTAAAATACATTCTATTGTTCCGCGGTGTTTTTCTTGATTTACTTCCAAAACAGTAAAACAAGCCTTGTATTCTTTTTCTACAAACACAGGAGCTCTAAAACTCATTTCTTGCATCATATAAACCGTTCCTTCACCAGGCCACATTGTGCCAAACACTTTTGAAAACACTGCTCCTGCAAAAAAACCATGTACTATACATTGTCCAAAAGGAGTATTCTTTGCATATTCTTGATTGATATGTATAGGGTTGTTATCGCCTGATATTTCTGCAAATTTCTCTACATCTTTTTGATGATACTTGACTTCAAAAGCATAAGTATCCCCTACTTTTATCTTTTCCATAAAACTTTATTTTTTCAAATATTCTTTTAATAATTTTTCTATGTATTTTCCTAATACGTCAAATTCTATATTTACTATACTTCCTTTTCTAAAGGTATGAAAATTGGTATGTTCGTATGTGTAAGGTATAATGGAAACAGAAAACATTCCCTTTTGAGAATCTACCACAGTAAGACTTACACCATTGACGCAAATAGACCCCTTTGGCACTGTAATATGCTCTTTGTCATTGTAGGTAAAGAAATATCTCCACGAACCTTTTTCATCCACTACATCAATACACTCAGCCGTAGTATCCACATGCCCTTGTACTATATGTCCATCAAACCTGCCGTCCATGAGCATACTTCTTTCTACATTTACTTCAGAGCCAACTTGCCACGAAGATAAATTGGTTCTGTCCATGGTTTCTTTCATTGCGGTAACAACATATTGATTTTTTTCCTTATCAAGTTTTACCACCGTAAGACAACAACCATCGTGAGCAAAACTTTGGTCTATGTGTAGTTCTTTGGCTATACTACATTCAAGAGTAAAATGAAAATTAGTTTTTTCTCTTTCTATTTTAACAACTTTTGCTGTGTTTTCTATAATTCCTGTAAACATAAACTCTACTTTTTTACTTCTGCAAAAATACAAAAATAAACAACATACACTCTTTCATAGAAAAGGAAAATTGCAAGTAATCAATAAAAAAAATTGTTATTTACTATTTTATTACTACTTTTGTAAATTGAAAAGCAGAGTTAAAATCAGCAAATAGATAAAGAAATATTTAGTACAAAATATAGCAATATTTTTTTAAAACAATTATAATAACACAATGGCTAAAGAAAGAAAATTCTTAACTTGTGATGGAAATGAGGCAGCAGCACATGTGGCCTATATGTTTAGTGAATGTGCGGCTATTTATCCTATCACTCCTTCTTCTCCTATGGCAGAACATGTTGATGAGTGGGCTGCAAATGGAAGAAAAAATTTGTTTGATGAAACTGTTAAATTGGTAGAAATGCAATCTGAGGCAGGTGCTGCAGGTGCGGTTCATGGTTCTTTGCAAGCAGGTGCTTTGACAAGTACTTTTACTGCTTCTCAGGGTTTGTTGCTTATGATACCTAATATGTATAAGATAGCAGGTGAAATGTTGCCGGGTGTTTTTCACGTTACGGCAAGAACAATAGCCTCTCATGCGTTAAGCATTTTTGGAGATCATAGCGATGTTTATGCTTGTAGACAAACAGGCTTTGCTATGCTTTCTTCTGCTTCTGTACAGGAGGCAATGGATTTGGCAGGTGTGGCTCATCTTGCTGCTATAAAAGGAAGAATACCTTTTATGCACTTTTTTGATGGTTTCCGTACCTCTCACGAAATACAAAAAATAGAGGCTTTATCAAATGAAGAGATGATGCCTTTGGTTGATTGGGAGGCTATAAAAAAATACAAAGACAACGCCCTTAACCCTGACCACCCTGTAACAAGAGGAACAGCACAAAACCCAGATGTTTTCTTCCAAGCAAGAGAAGCAATAAATCCTTATTATGAGGCTATACCTGATATAGTTAATTACTATATGCAGGAAATAGGCAAAATAACAGGACGTACTCACAAACCTTTTGAATATTATGGAGCAGAGGATGCTGAAAACATAATAATAGCAATGGGTTCTGTTTGTGATACCATAAAAGAAACTATAGATTATCTTGCTACAAAAGGCAAAAAACTTGGACTTGTAACAGTACATCTTTATCGTCCTTTCTCTCCAAAATACTTACTTAATGTTTTGCCAAAGAGTGTGAAGAGAATCTGTGTGCTTGACCGTACAAAAGAATGTGGTGCAACAGGTGAACCTTTGTATTTGGATGTTACTGAGGTTGTAAAAAATCAATGCGATTGCAAAGAACAACCTTTGATTATAGGTGGTCGTTATGGACTAAGTTCTAAGGACACTACTCCTGCACAAATTTTGGCTATTTATGAAAATCTTGTATCTGAAAGACCAAGAAATCAATTTACCGTTGGTATAGTAGATGACGTTACAAATCTTTCTCTATCAGTAGGAGAAGAGGTTTCTATGGCTTTGGCAGGAACTTTTGAGGCAAAATTCTATGGTTTGGGAGCAGATGGTACTGTTGGTGCAAACAAAAACTCTATAAAAATTATAGGTAATAATACAAATAAATATTGTCAGGCTTATTTTTCATATGACAGTAAGAAGTCTGGTGGTTTTACTTGCTCACACCTTCGTTTTGGAGACAATGTTATTCGTTCTCCTTACTTAGTAACAACACCAGATTTTGTTGCTTGCCACGTATTTTCTTATTTGCGTCAATACGAGGTACTTAAAGGGATAAAGAAAAATGGAACCTTCCTTTTAAACTCCATGTATGATGCTCCAGAAACTGTTAAGCATTTACCAAACAAGATAAAAAAGATATTAGCAGAACAAGAAGTTAATTTCTATATTATCAACGCCACAAAGATAGCAGACGAAATAGGACTTGGCAATCGTACAAATACCATTTTACAAAGTGCTTTCTTTAAGATTTCTGGTGTTATTCCTTATGATTTGGCTGTGCAAAAGATGAAAGAAGCCATTGTTAAATCATACGGCAAAAAGGGAGAGAATATTGTCAATATGAATTATGCTGCTGTTGATAGAGGAGCAGATGTAACAAAGGTTGAGGTTGACAAATATTGGGCTAATTTAGACGCTAATGCAGATGTTAAAACCAACAATCACCCTGGTTTTATAAAAAATGTTGTTGATGTAATCAATGCACAAGAGGGCGATTCTTTGCCAGTAAGTGCTTTTGTGGGAAGAGAAGACGGCACTTTCCCTAATGGTACATCAAAATACGAAAAAAGAGGTATAGCCTCCCATGTACCTGAATGGGTTGCTCAAAATTGTATTCAATGTAATCAATGTGCTTTGGTTTGTCCTCATGCTGCTATTCGTCCTTTCCTAATTAACGAGCAAGAAGAAACAATACTTCCTTCTGCCACAGAAACAATTAAAGCTATGGGTAAGGAGTTTGTAGGATTAAAATTCCGTATGCAAGTTTCTCCTTTGGATTGTACTGGTTGTGGCAATTGCGTAGATGTTTGTCCTGCTAAGACAAAGGCTTTGGAAATGAAACCTATGAGAGAGGACAGCGTAGATATAGAGCGTTGGAATGTAATGGAAGAAAAGATAAGCAACAAAGCTAATCTAACCGATATTACCAAGAATATAAAGAATTCTCAATTTGCACAACCTTTGTTTGAATTCTCCGGTGCTTGTGCTGGTTGTGGAGAGACTCCATACGTTAAACTTATTTCTCAATTGTTTGGTAGTAGAATGATGGTTGCTAATGCTACAGGTTGTTCTTCTATTTATTCTGCTTCTTGTCCTTCTATGCCTTACACAACCGATGCTAATGGTAGAGGTCCTGCTTGGGCAAACTCTTTGTTTGAGGATTTTGCAGAATTTGGTCTTGGTATGGCAACGGCTACTCGCAAAATGAGAGATAGAGTTGAAAATCTTATGCGTAAAGGTTTGGAGTGTAGCGAGTGTTCTACAGAAGAGAAAACTTTATTCCAAAAATGGATAGACAATCGCGAAGACGCTAAAGCAACAGAAGAAGTTTATAATGAACTTGTTCCTATGTTGGAAAAATGTGGTTGTGATATTTGCAAACGTTTATATGAAAATCGTCAGTTTATCATTAAGAAATCTCAATGGATAATAGCCGGAGACGGAGCTGCTTATGATATAGGTTACGGTGGTTTAGACCATGTAATAGCAAGTGGAGAAAATGTTAATATTCTTGTTGTTGATACAGAGGTTTATTCCAACACTGGCGGTCAAGCCTCAAAGGCTACTCCTGTAGGAGCAATAGCAAAATTTGCTGCATCTGGTAAGAGAGTTAAGAAAAAAGACCTTGGTATGATAGCAACAACTTACGGCTATGTTTATGTAGCACAAGTTGCCATAGGAGCCAACCCTGCTCAATATATCAAGGCTTTGCGTGAAGCAGAGGCTTATGATGGACCTTCTTTAATCATTGCCTACGCTCCTTGTATCAACCATGGTATAAAGGCAGGTATGGGCAAAACTCAAGCCGAGCAAAAGAAAGCAGTTGAGTGTGGTTATTGGCATTTGTGGAGATACAATCCTACTTTGTCTAATGAGGGTAAGAATCCATTTACTTTGGACAGCAATGAGCCAGATTGGAGCAAGTTCCAAGCGTTTATTGATGGCGAGGTTCGTTACAATTCATTGAAGAAAGCCTTTCCTCAAGAAGCAGAGGAATTATTCCAAGCCTCTCAAGCAAATGCTCTTTGGAGATACAATTCATATAAGCGTATGGCTGCAATGAATTGGGGAGAATAAAAAACCTTTAATGATTTATAATTAATTAACTGCTCATAACATAAAAAATTATGGGCAGTTTTTTATATTTGTTCTGTAAAGTTATTTAAGGTTAAATAAACATGTTTTTACGCTAACTCGGTGTAAAGAATTGATGAAAAAATATATAAAAATAGGGGGGGGAAAAAAGTTGTTGTTATTAAATGTGCACTCTATTTTGGGAGTTGCTTCATATTATCAGAACTTCAAAAAAAACTTTATCCAAATAATCTTTCCGTTTCACTATTTTATCGCTTATTATAATTAAACTTTTAATAGCGTTACACCATTTACATATTCAACATAACGACCTATTTTCTTCTACCCACAAGAATGGATAACTTTTTTTTTAAATATTTATTCATAAACAAATACACAAAATAAGCCACTATTATAGAAAGAATTATAGGAACAAAATAGGCTACCAACAAAGGTATTTTATTACCAAAGATACTAATAAGTAAAGGAGTAAAAAGATAAAGCGTTGTCAATGGATGAATAGCAAAGAGCAAAAAGACAAAGGAAGAATTTGAATATTTGTTTGCTTGCTTATTTTTTACAAAAGAAACAGCAAAACAAAACGCTCCTACAAGTCCGCTAAGTATAAACAGACAGTGAATTAAATAAATATTCTCTGCTTTGTGAAAAATATTAGTAGGAGAAATATTAAAGATAAAGTCCATAATTCCAAACAACAAAACAAAGATAAAAATATAGGGCTTGATTTTTTCTAACAAAGAAACAACATCCTTTCTTTCTATTGCAAAATATGCTCCGAGAGAAAAGAATAATAAAGGTGTATCTATAACTATTTTCAAATTTAAGAACCAAATAAGCAACAATATTAACATAAAAATCAATCTTATTTTTTTTATTAACCAATACAACAAAGGAGATATCAAACACATGATCATCAAGTCTCTTATATACCAAAATTGAAAAGCCACGGGCATAGGGTAAGCAAAAATTTTACTCAAAAGTAAAAAGAAATTTTGTTCAAAAAAAATACTTTTGAATAAGCAATAAAGCAAATTCCAAATCAAATAAGGTATAAGAATAGAAAATATGCGTTTGAAAAGTTTTGTTTTATAATCTTGCAAAGAAAAACTATTTTGTTTAGCAGTATCAAAAAAGAAATAATAGCCCGAAATAACAAAGAAAGAAGGTACAGCAATACGAGAAATTATCTGGGTAAAGAAAAACACAACAGAATAAGACAAATCTGTTTTTGGCAAAGTTATCAGTACATTGTATTTTACATGTATGCAAACTACCAATAACATTAAAGGCAGTCTCAAAAAATTGCAAGCAGAGGAAAATATTTTATCATTCATATTTTTTCTACTACTCACGAGAAAAAATTACTTACCTATCTTATATCCTTTAAGTCCATAAAAACAAAGGTAACAATAAGAAATCATTGGAATAATAAAAGAGTACTTTGTACCGATGTTGTCTGCCAAAAGCCCTTGCAAAGGAGGTAATAAAGCACCACCAACTATCATCATAATAAGAATAGAAGATGCACTTGCCGTCTGTTTTCCCAATCCGTCTATTGCCAAAGTAAAAACATTGCCCCACATAATGGAATTAAACAAACCTATTGCCAAGATACACCATATAGCAACCTGAGGCACGGCTATAAATGAGGAAATTATTAATCCCAAATTTACCATTGCAAAAATACCAAGTGTAAGTGATGGTTTGCCTTTGCCAAGATAAAAGAAAACAAAATTAAGCACGATAAAGACAATGAAAAACCAAACTTGATGGAATATCAGTCCATGCAAAAAGTAATTGACAAAGAATATAATAGCAAAACAAGAGACAGCAAGAAGTATCATATAGATTAGTTTTTTCGAGGTTTTGTTGTTAGAAAGCGACACTGCTCCCAAAAATCTACCTATCATGGCACCACCCCAATAATAACTAAGGAAAGCAGAAGCAAGATTTTCGGGCTTTTGCAAAGTTTCTTTCATATAGGAAACAAAGTTGCTACCTATACTAACCTCAGCACCCACATAAAAGAAAATTCCCAAAGCTCCCAAAACAACATAAGGCTTGCGGAATATACTTTCCGCCTTTGTATGTTGAATTTCTTTTTCTTCACTATTAGGAATTTTGGTAAGGTATAAGAAAACGGCTACTGCCAACAGCAAACAAGCCAAAAACAAATATGGCATAAAAACAGCATTGGTCCCCGTTGTATTATGAGAAAAATAGTCAAAAACAATATACCCTCCCAAAGCAGGTCCTAAGGTTGTTCCCAAAGAATTAAATGCCTGCGTTAAGTTTAATCTTGAAGAGGCTGTCCTTCTATCTCCAAGTATTGAAACAAAGGGATTTGCAGCTATTTGCAAAAAGGTAAGCCCTATACCCAAAAGAAAAAGAGTAAGCAAAAAAGTTGTAAAAGAAAGATTGTTTTTGGCAGTCATAGCAAATAAAAAACAAGCCACCGCTGCCACTATCAAACCTATCAACAAGGTGTTTTTATAACCCAATTTTGTAATAGGGTCTTTGCCTTTGCGGGCAAAAAGATAGAAAACAAAAGAACCAACAAAATAGGCTCCAAAAAAAGCAAATTGAACTATATTTGCCTGAAAATGAGTAAGAGAATAAACTCCCTTGAGATAAGGTATTAAAACATCATTTAACGAAGTGATAAATCCCCACATAAAAAACAAGACCGTAACACTTATCATCGGTACTAATGATTTGCTTCTTTGTATATCGCTCATTGTTGTAACATTCTTATATTTTTATAAAAAGCAAAGGTATAAAAAAACTTTCACTTAACTATGTATTTATGCACAAAAAAATAGCATCTCTTCTCAAAGAAAAGACGCTATTTCATATAAACATATAATGAAAAAATTAAAAACTAAATTTCGTTTGCAATCCTACATGCTTAACACTTAACTCAAAAAGATTAGCAATACTTTCACAACACTCTACCCTACGTATGGCTTCTGCGAATAAAGGTGCTACTGAAAGAACTTTTATTTTATTGCTCTCACGTTTCAATGGTATGGTATCGGTTATTAAGAGTTCCTCTATTGAAGAAGATTCTATTTTCTCTATAGCCTCCCCACTCAATACAGGGTGAGTTATCATGGCTCTAACACTGTTTGCTCCTTCTTCCTTTATAAGATTGGCAGCCTTGCAAAGAGTATTCCCCGTATCTACTATATCATCTACTAAGATAACATCCTTTCCTTTTACATCTCCTATCAATTGCATAGAAGCAACGGCGTTAGGTTTTTCTCTATGTTTGTAACACATTACAAAGCCAGTACCAAGGTTTTTAGCATATTCGTTGGCACGCTTTACTCCGCCAGAATCAGGAGAAGCAAATAAAACATTGTCAACATTGGAATATAATCCTCTAAGATAAGGAATAAATATAGAAGAGGCAACCAAATGGTCTACAGGAATATCAAAAAATCCTTGTATTTGGTCGGCGTGCAAATCTATGGTTATTATACGATTTACTCCTGCTACTTGCAAAATATCAGCCATAAGTTTAGCGGCTATGGGAACTCTTGGTTTGTCTTTTCTATCTTGACGAGCAAAACCAAAATAAGGAATAACGGCTATTATACTCTTAGCAGAAGCTCTTTTGGCTGCGTCAACCATCATCAAAAGTTCCATAATATTATCCGAAGGAGCAAAGGTTGATTGTATAATAAACACGTCCTTTCCCCTTACACCTTCTTCCAAAGCAGGCTGAAACTCTCCATCTGCATATTGCAAACATATACTTTTGCTAAGGGGTTTTTCGTATATTCTTGCTATTTCTTCAGCCAAATACCTACTTGCTCTACAAGAAAACAATACTGTTGTGTCTTTCTGTTCCATTATTGAAATTATTTCATCCTTAAAAGTTATAAAAATTAGAGAATGCAAAGTTACACAAACTATTTAAAACTATGAAAGAAAATAAAAAAAAGTAAAAAAAAATGAAAAAATATTTGGTGGGTTTACAAAAAGTTTATAATTTTGCATTCTGAAATCAGAGGAGCATCTGTGGCGGAATTGGTAGACGCGCTAGACTCAAAATCTGGTGTCCGCAAGGGCTTAAGGGTTCAAGTCCCTTCAGATGTACAAAAGGTAACTGAAAGTTTTCGGTTACCTTTTTTTTGTTTTACTTTTTTTGATGAAATATTATAAGACACAAGCGTTGTCTGTCTTATAATAAAGACAAAAACCAACCCATTTTTACCCCTTTTCCATAACACAATCAAAGTAGTTGGCATTGCCTATCTTATAAGGGTTAAAACTGCAAAAAAAATAAATTTTCAAGAAATTTAATTGATACCCATTTAAAAGCAAAAAATAAGGGTACTACTATTGATTATCAAGAAGTTAACCTTTTTCGAAGGGTCAAAATTAGGCTTTTTTTCTCATTTTCAGCGTTTTCGAAGGTTTTTTTGAAGAAAAATTTTTAGAAATCGGGATTTTGCAAAAATGAATCTTCGTTTTATTTCGACGAATCTTCGTTTCGAGAAATCGAAACGAAGATTCATTATTGTTGATTATCAAGTAGTTATAAGGGTAAAAATGGTGAATTTTGTAGTAGGTATCTTTTTCTCTTACAAAGTTACGAACATTTTTTGACCTGACCAAAC
>CAZVEO010000054.1:0-16622 GCA_964626385.1 uncultured Bacteroidaceae bacterium | reverse complement strand
ATGTAACCTGCACAAACAAGGTTCTTTCTATATCTTTGATTATTCTATTTTCCATTGTTCTATTTGTATTTAATAAGTCTGTTAATTTATTTTTAAATAAGCTTTTGTTTTACTTGTTGTATAGTATTGTTCCAAAGCCGGACACTCTTCTAATGCTTTTTTTACATCAAAGCGTTTTGTTTCTTTTTCCTTTACGTAAGTGAAGGACACAGAGCCGTCCACACTTTTCATTTTATCAATACCATTTTCTTGCATATAGTTAAGAATTACCTCTTTTGCTCCTTTTATAGAGCTTTCCATTTCTTTGATTTTTCTTTGCACTTGTGCTATCATCAAAGCGGGTTCCATCAATTCCATAGGGTAATTTTTTGCCCATTCTTTATCTACATCCAAAGCCTCTACCTCATAAGTCAAAGGGTCGCTTAAAGACGCGTTTTCAAAATTTCTATTTATATCTAAATGCTTCATTTTTTTTATCTCCTTTAATAAATTTCATCCAACAATTCACTTATATCCTCGCCGTCCCCCCATCTATCAAGTAAATTTGTTTTTTCTTCATAATCCCAGTCATTTAAAGCGTCATATATCATATCCATCGCTTTTTCTATTTGTTCTCTTGTATCTTCTACCAATTGTTCTCTTTCTGCTTCTTTGTTGCGAGGTTCTTCTCTATCGTAAGAACTTATACTATATCCTAACATTCCCATTTTATTTTCTCCTATCTTTTAATCTTTTTATTGTTTATCTTTTTGTCAAGGCTTTGCCCTTATAAATAAGGCTGTGCCTTAAAATGAGTGTCGGTTCTTTTGTCGGTGCTAATTGTATAAAACTTATAAAAACAAACTAATGAAAAATGAAAATATACAAGAAACCGACACTCTGGGAATTAAGCAATAAAATTAAATAATATGAAATTAGAAAATTATGTCCTTAATTGTCTTATTCAATATATCATAGACTTGCTCTCCGCTTACCTCTACGTATAAGTCAGGGTATATCAACGCTTCTTCTATTTCTGCGTCGTTATTTTCTATTTTACCGCAAAAGTCTTTGTTTATTTGCTTAGTTTTGTAATCAACCGTTATTGCAAAAACATATAGGTATTTACTTGTTATACCTCCTTCGAAGACCTTTATTAATATGTCTTCTATTGTACCTTTGTTTTCTCTTAAAAAATACTTTGCCATTTTCTTTTTCTCCTATTATTTATTTATTGTTATTATTTGTGTTATTAGTGTCTTTGCCATTTAAAGAAGGCTGTGCCTTAATTTCTTTATATTTTTCATTAGCGAGTTTACTTGCTTTCTCTTTGTTCTGTGGTTCTTTGATTTTTTCTATCATAGATTTCAAAGCCAATACCTCGTCTATTGTTTGGCATTGCTCTATCTTAGTGAAGACAGTGTTTATTTCCTCGTCGCTGTCTAATTCACTTAGACCTGCTCTAATTTGGAAGTCCCTGCAAACGATGTATTTCCTATTGTAGGAAAGGAAAGAACCAAACACTTGATTGCTGTCCATACCTTTCTTTTCAAAAGAAGTCATAGGGACGTCCATAGTTGTTGTGAGTGTTTCATCGCTTTCGCAGTCTTTAAACTCTGCTTCGAAGTGAAACACAAGGAAATTACCTTTAACATCTGCCTCCTCTTTTGTTATAGAGTAGGTTATTTTATGCTTTTCACATACAGGAACCAAACGTTCCCAAATATCTTCGATGCTTCTAAAAGAGAAGCCTCCGAAGTTGTTTTTCTGATTTTTAGCAAGGCTCATATCGGCTCTTGCATTGTTTATTTTTTCTATTAATTTCATATTTTTAATTTTTTTTATACAATACTTTTGCTTGTTTTTCCGTTATTTACTTTTAAAAAGTTTTTTGCTTTATGAGAAAGATTAGTTTTTTATTATTGGTTATGATTTTTTTTGTTGCTTGTGATAACTACGAGGAACAAGAGTTTATGTCTTTTGTTGCTTACCAAATAGATGAGGTAATACCTATTGCAAAAACTCAATCCTCGCAAGCAATTCTCTTAGAAGAATACAGCGGTTGGAAATGCACCAACTGCCCCAAAGCCGCTAAGGAGTTGGAGGAGTTAAAAGAATCTTATAAAGAAAAATTGGTAGCAGTTACTATTCATGCCGGTAGTTTTTCTGAGCCAACTAAACGTAACGACAGTTTAGATTTAAGAACATCTTATGGCAATACTTTGCAAGAAAAGTTTGGAGTATCCGCCTTTCCTGCAGGAATAATAAATCGTAGTACTTCTGCAATGCTGTATTCTGATTGGGAATCCACTATAGCCGAAAATCTTAATACAATGTCTCATTCTTTGAATATAGGTTTGGGTATAAAAGAAAATTCACAGAGAATACTCGTAGGTATAGAGTTATCAGCGATAAAAGACATTACGGATAATCTTTTGCTTACTCTTGTAGTAGTAGAGGATGGCATTGTAGGACTACAGTTGGACGGAGCAAAAGAAATTACCGATTATGTCTTTTATAATGTATTAAGAGAGAATGCTTTGATAGACCTGCCGGTAAACACAGAAAGTATTGCTTCGGGTGAAACATTAAGATGGAATTATGGCATAAATATAGACCCTATTTGGAATCTATCTAATTGTAGAGTAGTAGCAATAGTTACGAATCAACAAACGGGTCAAGTCATACAAACCAACGAAATATCAGTAAGATAATTTTTGATAATACACATCTACAGCCTCAGGCTGTTCTATAAGGGCAAAGCCGTTACAAAGTAACGGCTTTGCCCTATCACAACCCATGCTAACTTATAAAATTAACGGCTCTGCCCTTATAGAACAGGTTCAGCCTGCAGTCACAGGCTGTTTTAAAGACGCTAAGCGTATGTGTTTTTGTAACGGCTTTGCCCTATAAAAAGTACCCTGTGGGTGCAAAATCGGTTTACTGAGAATCAATGAGTTACAAATAAAAAGTGTGCACGCGTTTGGTCAGGTCAAAAAATGTTCGTAACTTTGTAAGAGAAAAATAACCCTACCACAAAATTAACGATTTTTACCCTTGTAACTACTTGATAATCAACGATAACGAATCTTCGTTTCGATTTCTCGAAACGAAGATTCGTCGAAATAAAACGAAGATTCATTTTTGTAAAATCCCGATTTGTAAAAATTTTTCTTCAAAAAACCTCTCGAAATCGCTGATTTTCAAGAAAAATGCCAATTTTTGACCCTTCGAAAAAGGTTAAGTGTCTGATAATCAATAGTAGCACTCTTATTTTTTGCTTTTAAATGGGTATTTACGCGATTTCCCGAAATTTTTTTTTGACCTCTTTTTTGAGAAGTGGGTTGTTATAAGTTAGCATAGGTTACAGGCACAGCCTGATTTATAAGGGCATAGCCATTAAAAGAAAGTAATGGCTATGCCCTTATAAAACACCCTGTGGGTGTGGCTTTGCCCTCATTTTAACTTATGCTAACCTATAAAAAAGTAATGGCTATGCCATTATAAAACAGGCTGAGCCTGTGCCCTTTAAAGACACCCTATGGGTGCACCCTGTGGGTGTGGGCTGTGCTTATTTTTTGAACAACATTAATAAACTTTAATTAACCTTACATAATTTTAAACAACCATAAACAACTATACTAACTCTAAAAAATATTTTTTTAAAATTCTTGGTTCGTCAAAAAATAATACATACCTTTGCAAAACTATAAGTAAAGAGTAAAGTATTATGAGTAAGACAAGTTTGGAATATGATGAGGTAATGAATAAGGCTAAAAGTCTTTATATGAAAAAGATGAAAGACTATGGTACCTCGTGGCGTATTATGCGTCTGCCCTCTTTAACCGACCAAATTTTTATAAAAGCCAATCGTATAAGAAGCATACAAGAAAGTGGTGTTAATCTTGTGGGGGATGATGTTGCGGGAGAATTTATTGCTATGGTTAATTACGGTATTATGGCTCTAATACAATGTGAGTTGGGTACTTACTCCACTGAGGAAATAGACGCAAAATTGGCTGAGCAATTATATGACAAATATGTAAAACAAACAAAAGATTTGATGTTGAAAAAGAACCATGACTATGGAGAGGCTTGGCGAGAGATGAGGGTTAGTTCTATGACTGATGTAATACTTATGAAACTTAGAAGATTGAAGCAAATAGAAGACAATAAAGGCAAAACAATAGTATCAGAAGGTGCTGAGGGTAGTTATACGGATATAATAAACTATTCTATTTTCTGTCTTATACAACTTGGTTTAGGCAAAGGTAATAATTAATTTAAAAAAATATTAAAACAATGAAGAATAAATTTGGAACTACATTAGATTACATACTCAGAGGTATCTTTGGAGTAGTGTTTATATTTTCGGGCTTTGTCAAAGCTGTTGACCCTATGGGCACGGCGTACAAAGTGGAAGAATATTTAAATGTTTTTGGTTTTGGCTTCTTGGTCAATGATACTTTAACCTTTCCTATCATAATAGCAGTGGCGTTGTGTGTGTTGGAATTTAGTCTCGGTGTTATGATGTTCTGCCATATCTATAACAAGCCTGTGCGTTGGGTCGGAGTTATTTTTATGGCTTTTTTTACCATAACAACTTTTATAGATGCGTTAACTAATAATGTCAGTGATTGCGGTTGTTTTGGCGATGCGGTAAAATTAACTAATTGGCAAACATTTTGGAAAAATATAGTTTTGGATATTATTCTTATAGGTATATTTATTTTTGACAAGAAAGAAAAAGAAGATTACAAGAAAAAATTACCATTATTTTCTACTATTATAATCTTATTGTTAATGATTTGTTTTTCAATAAGAAATATAATATTTGAACCTATTATTGATTTTCGTCCTTGGAAAATAGGAAATGTTATGTGTCCTACCATCGACAAACAAAAACCTCCTTTGGCTTATGCTACATATAAAAACAAAAACACAGGAGAAGAAAAAGAGTTTTCTTTGGCTTCTGAGGGGGAAGGCACTTTAATGCAAGCCTATGAAAGCGACCCTAATTTTGCAGATAATTGGGAGTATGTTGAAGGAAAAGAAAGAGTATTTAATACCAATACCATAGCAGCAGAGGGCTTTTCTTTGGTAGAGTTAGAAGATACTAAAGATAATGCACTTGAGGTGCTTGGAGATACTACAAGGGATGTATATATAATTGCTGTTTGGAATATGCAGATAGCAAATCAAAAGGGTATGCAACGAATAAGTAACTTTGTAAAAAAATTAGACCAAGATAAGAATAATATCATTGTAGTTACAGCTTCGAGTACTAAGAATTGGTATGATTTTTCTCAAAAATATGGTTTGCAAGATTATATGTTTTATTCCTGTGATGATAAGGCAATAAAAGCAATGATTCGTTCCAATCCGGGTATTGTACATTTGAGTAAAGGTGTGGTGAAAGAAAAATTTGCTTGGAGAAACTTATAAAAAATAATTTGTCTTGTCGGTAGCCGTTTTTGATAATGTTGATTTTTGTTTTAAAAAAAATAGGTTACGGTTTATTGGTGCTTTGGGGAGTTGTTACGTTGGTATTCTTCCTTTTTAACATACTGCCCGGCGACCCGGCACGTATGATGTTGGGGCAAAGGGCAGATAAAGAAAGCGTGGAGATTATACATAAAGAATTGGGGTTAGATAAGCCCATAGGTATACAATATCTCAATTATCTTAACAATATTATTCCCATATCTTTTCACTCTACAAAAGAAAACAGTAACTTCTATTTTGACAAAAACAAATACACTTCCTCTCTCACTCTTTTGCAAATAAAGAGTTTAAAAATTGTTCTCAAAAAGCCATATCTTGGCAAAAGTTATCAAAACAAAAGAAATGTTAGTGAGATACTTTCAGAGGCGGTTTTAAATACTTTTATTCTTGCTCTAACGAGTATATTATTCGCCTTTATTGTTGGTGTTATTTTAGGTAGTATTTCCTCAGTTTATATAAATACTTGGGTTGATAGGCTTATACAGGTGCTTACTTCCATAGGTATGAGTTTGCCGTCTTTTTTTGCTGCTATAATAATAGCATGGTTGTTTGCTTTTAAACTTGCAGATATTACTCATTTGTCTATGTTTGGTTCTCTGAAAGAAGTTGACGATATGGGAAAAGGAGAATACATTGCTTTGAAAAATCTTATATTACCCGCCTTAACTTTGGGCATAAGACCTTTGGCTGTTATTACTGAATTGACCAAAAGCACACTTAATGAAGTTTTTGCTCAGGACTATATAAGAACAGCTTACAGTAAGGGGCTTAGTAGGTTGCAAGTTATTTTTCATCATGCTCTAAAAAATGCACTTAACCCTGTAATAACAGCTGTAAGCGGTTGGTTTGCCTCTTTGCTTGCCGGAGCTGTTTTTGTGGAATATATCTTTGATTGGAAAGGTATGGGGGTGGTGATAGTCAATGCTTTAGATGTATATGATTTTCCTCTTATAATGTCTTCATTATTGGTTATTTGTATATTTTTGGTTATGGTAAATATACTTACAGATGTAATTTACGGCTACTTAGACCCAAAAGTTAGAAAGAAATAAAACACTTAGATAATTTTTAATAAGTCAGCATGGGGTTGTTAAGGTTACAATGAACCTCTCTTGGCACAAAGTTGTAATAAAAGGAAAGATTTGCTTTTATAGAACAACCCCAGTTCGTAACCTATGTTAAAACAGCAAATGTGGTGAGGGTGGTGGGATTACCAACCTTTGTTGTATTCTCCGAAGGTACTTACGGAAATGGTATCTCCTTTGGAGTTAGTTCCCATTTCTGAAGCATCGCAATCGTCTTCAAACTCTAAATCTGAAGGTTTTATAAATCCGCCTTGATAAAAACCAAGTTTTGGGTTCTTTTCACATTTTGCCATAAAATAGCCATATACAGGCAAAGCCATAGCAGCACCTTGCCCCCAGGTCATAGAAGCAAAATGTATACTCCTATACTCTCCTCCAACCCAAATAGCGGTGGCAAGCTTTGGATTTAGACCTATAAACCATCCATCAGAATTGTTGTCCGTTGTTCCTGTTTTGCCTGCTATAGTACTTTTTATTCCATACTTATACCTTAACCTTGACCCCGTTCCTCCATCCACAACTCCTTTCATCAAATCTACAACTAAATAGGAGGTCTTTTCGTCCAAAGCAACATTGCTCTTTGAAGTAAATGTTTCTAAAACAATACCCTTATTATTTGTTATTTTAGTAATGTAAATAGGTTGTTTATGAACGCCAAGATTGACAAAAGAGGCCATAGCTCCTGCCATCTCCATAACAGTTAAGTCTGGTGTCCCCAAACAAATGGATGGCACAGGTTGTATAGGACTTTTTATACCCATCTGCCTTACCAAATTTATAACACTACTTGGCGAAGTATAATCTTTCATAAGAGCGGCGGAAACATAATTGACTGAATTAGCCAAAGCCCACTTTAAATTGACCATTTCTCCTTCACGAGCATGACTTGAATTTTTTGGAGTCCAGTTGTCATATTCAGGAAAGGTTACAGGAGAATTTTCTATTTGAAAACAAGGTAAAATTTCACTATCTTTCATAGCACAAGCATAAACAAAAGGTTTAAAAGTAGAACCTATTTGTCTCCTACCAAGTGTAGCGTTATCAAACTTGAAATATTTGTAATTTATACCACCTACATATACTTTTATGTGTCCTGTCTGTGGCTCTATGGAAACCATACCTGTGTTAAGAAAATACTTATAATATTTGATAGAGTCCATCGGAGTCATTATCGTGTCTTTTTCTCCTTCCCAAGTAAAAATTTCCATCTCAGTAGGGGTGTTAAAAGCCTCTTTTATTTCTTTTTCCGTAGCACCTTCTTTAACCATATTATTGTAACGGTCAGAAGATTTCATAGATTGGTCATAGTATTTGTTTATATTTTCTTGAGATATACCTGTAAAAGGTGCGCCCTTCCTACCCTTACATTGTTTAAAAAAATTGGCTTGCATTTCCTTAAAATGTGTTTCTACTGCTTGCTCTGCATTTCTTTGCATATCATAATTTAGGGTAGTGTATATTCTTAGTCCATCTCTATAAACATCATACCTTTCGCCATTGTTTTTGTAGTGAGTTTTGCACCATTCATTCATAAATTGCCTTACCTTCTCCCTAAAATAAGTAGCAACACCCCTATCTTGTGTAGCAGGATTAAAATGAGTAATCAATTCTGAATTGTAAAGAGTATTAAATTCCTCGTCTGTTAAATAACCATATTTATGCATCTGAGAAAGCACAACATTTCTTCTTTCCCTTGATTTTTGGTTGTGTCTTACAGGGTTGTATGTTGTAGGTGCTTTTAACAAGCCTACCAAAACGGCAGATTCCTGTGGTTTCAAATCTTTGGGTGGAACAGAAAAAAAAGTGTTTGCAGCTGTTTTTATACCAAAAGAATTGGAACCATAATCCACAGTATTAAGATACATAGATATTATTTCTTGTTTAGAGTATCTCCTTTCTAATTTTACTGCAACAACCCATTCTTTTAACTTAGCGAAGGCAGTGGAGAATTTAGATCCCTTGTTACGAGGAAAAAGATTTTTTGCCAATTGCTGAGTAATAGTACTTCCTCCTCCTGTGTTTTGTCCTCCTATTACGGTCTTTATCAAAACTCTAAAAAGACTACGTGCATCAATTCCGCTATGGTCTTCAAAACGTGCATCTTCAGTGGCTTTTAGAGCATTTATTAAAGAAGGTGGCAACTCTTTATAATCTATATTTGTGCGGTTTTCTATACCTATATAACCTAATAATTCCCCTTGATCAGAAAGAATTTCAGAAGCAAGGTTGCTATTAGGGTTTTCTAATTGCTCAAACGAAGGCATAAAACCCAAACATCCAAAAGATAGTAAGGTAAAAAAAGCAACCACTATAAACACGCAAACTCCGTATGTAACCCACATATATTTTACATACTTTTTTGCGCTATTATCTGTTTGTTTCGGCTTTGTTCCTTTGTTTTGCATAAGTATTTTTGTTTTTTATTATTCAGGCATTTTTTCTATATGCAACCCCACAGACTTTACTCCAATAAGGTTGGTATCTTTTGTGGCTTGTTCTAATCTAAAGGTATAGGTGCCCTTTTGCTTGAAATCCACATTTTGAGCAAACCAAAACCTATTGTCGATAACACCAAACATATTTTTCCCTTTCCACTTTCCGTCCTCTTTTACCAATTCACATTCTATAGTATCTTTTACGCTTATTTTACCATCAGGATATATGGTTGTCAAAAAAAAATATATGTTGTTATACTTATATTCCTCATTATTTGTGATATTGACAGCAAATCTATACAAAGACATTCTATCCCTATCCTCAACTTTTATCTTAAATGTTTTCTTATCAAAAATATTCCACGTATTGTCTTTTATCTTTTCGCTTTTGTCAAACAACAAGTCCGAATTGCAAGAGCAAAACAAAAAACAACACACTGATACAATTAAACAATAAATCTTTGTCTTATTCATTTTTTGACGAAATATTGAGTTTAAAAGATTCCAAATCCTCTGGACGTTTTCCTTTCTTGTTCAAGTCTATCATTTTCCTTACATTATCCGCATTTATAGGTATAAGTTCGGAACTACCCTCATAGGAATACCAAAAAGTCCTTGATAATATATCTATCTTGTGATAAATACCTCTACCTCTTATGGTCTCTATATTTATACCTGTTTCTGGACAATGTTTCAGAGCATCTTGATAAACATCATACTCATAGTTTAAACAACATTTTAGTTTGCCACATTGTCCCGCTAATTTTTGAGGGTTGGGAAAAAGTTGCTGTGCCTTTGCTATGGAAGTACCAACAGAAGAGAAATTATTCAACCAAGTAGAGCAACAAAGTTCTCTTCCACAAGTACCTATACCTCCAAGACGAGAAGCCTCTTGTCTTGTGCCTATTTGTTTCATTTCTATACGTATATGAAACGCCTCAGCAAGCATTTTAATCAATTGCCTAAAATCTACCCTATCGTTGGCTGTATAATAGAATATAGCCTTTGTGCCATCCCCTTGAAATTCTACATCATTGATTTTCATATCAAGGTTTTCTTTCAAAGCCATCTTTCTTGTGGTGAAAAGTGCTTGTTCTTCTTTTTCTATAACCTCCAACCATTTTTCTATATCAGTGGCTTTGGCTCTACGGTATAGTTTTTTTGCGTTATTGATATTAAATCCCTTTTTCTTTTTCATCTGTATTCGACACAACTCTCCAGCAAGAGAAACTATGCCTATGTCGTGTCCCGGAGTGCCTTCGACAGCAACAATATCACCTTCTGCTATTTCCAAACCTTCAGGTATTTTAAAAAAATCTTTATGAGAATTTTTAAACCTAACTTCTACAAAATCAAAATAACCTTGTGCTGAAGGTGGTTTTATATCGTGCATCCAATTGCAAACGTGTAACTTTTCGCAAGAGTTTCTTTCTTGCGCACTTATGGTCTTGTAGGACTGAGGCACACAACGACAACCTCGCGAAAGAATAGACGGTTCATTATAGTCTCTTCTTTGCAAACCAAGTGTAGGGTCTTCATCAAAATAAGGGTGAACAAACTGCTCTGGCAAAAACATTTGAGAATCATCTTGTATCATCTTTTTCAAATCTCTTGCCACTCGCTTTTCCGTATTTTCTTTTTGCAAAGAAGAACTCTCCGTCTCTTGTTTATTTTTAGTGTTTTGTAGTGTTTTTATTTGCTCGTTTTCGGTATCTTTACTCATATTAAAAACTTATCTCTTTTCAAACTGCATACCCAACTTTATTATCATATTAGTAAGGTTTATTTTTGCATTTGCATTGCTATCTATATTTTTTTGTGCTTTTTCCATAACGCTAAAAATACCTTCTAAATTGTGTATGGTTATGAATTTTGGAAAGTTTGATTTAAATTTTTCGTTAGCCGATTCTAATGGGTGTTGTATCATAGGAACACCTAAATTATATTGCCAACATTTGTCTATTGTTTTTAAAAAATAGGAAATAAAGTGTTTTTGTTTTTCCTTATTAGATTTACCAAACTTGTCTACAAAAGCAATTATAGAAGCCATATCTTTTCTAAAACCAAAAGCCAATCTATTTACTTCTATAAAAAGAGCAAAATACTCTTGCATTCTCTCCATATTAGAGGCTTGAATATTGCTAAGATTTCCCTCACTCAACATCACCTCCCTATTAACTTCAGTATCCGTAAATTCAGGGTGTAGTTTTCTTACCTCTTCGGCAATAATAGAATCTTCTATTTTGTTGAGATTTATTTGTTGTACTCTTGAGAGAATTGTTGGCAATATTCTATCTCTATGCTCTGTTGTAAAAATAAAAACAGTATAAGGGAATGGCTCTTCTAATATTTTTAATATTGTGTTGCTTGCTTGAATATTCATCCTGTCTGCATTCCATACTATAACAACTTTATACTTGGACTCGTAAGATTTCATACTCAACAAAGAAATCATTTCATCTGCATCAGCAACGTTTATTATACCTTGCTTGGTTTCTGCTCCTATAAAAGCGAGCCAATCATTAATATCTCCATAACCCTGTTTTGAAAGAACAAAATCCCTAAACTCTCCCATAAACACAGAGGATTTAGCGTCTTTTTTTACCTTTGTTGTTGTACTTGTGGGAAAGAATATGTGCAAATCGGGGTGAGCGAGTTTGCTATATTTCTTACACGAAGGACATACTCCACAAGCATCTTCCAAAAGTCCTTCTTTTTCTGAAGAATGTTGCTTGTTTTGTTTATTGGTACAAGACAAGTATTGAGCTATAGATAAAGCAAAAGTAAGATTGCCATATCCATCTTTTCCATTTATCAAAACCGCATGAGGAAAATGATTTCTGTTTATCACAGAAATCATTTTATTTATTACAACATTTTGTCCCTTTACTTGAGAAAACAACATAAATTCTTTTGTAGAAATAGTCTAATAGTTAAAATTTAAATCCGTAGTAGAGAAGTCTTCCGTTTCTCTTTCTCCCTTTGGTTTAAAATTGTTGTTCTTGTTGTGCAAAGAACGCTGAAAAGACATTATCATTGCGCCTAACATTTTGGTCATTTCCATTAGAATTTCACGCGATGTATTTACGTCCTCTTCCGTAAATATGTTGTTGTGCTGTGCTATTGTGGTAAAAACAACACATTGTCTTACCAAACCTTTGGCTTCTTTTAAATATTCTATAAATTCAGATTTAGGGTTAGATGAACCTTCGGCTATTTGTATAGAAATTTTTGCAACTGTATCCAAAAAAGGCACCATCAAAGTCTTTCTATAAAATTCATCCGTTTGCTCCACCTTCTTTATCAACCAATCATAATAATCCAACGATTTATGATAAACCCTCAAATCCTCAAACCTAAAAAAACTTGTCAAATTTTGTTCTTCCATACTTTTCTTGTTTATTTGTTTGTAAATAAGTGCGTTTTTATTCTATTCCTGCATAATACTTCATATACTGAGTTCTGTAAAAAGCAGAAGCCGTACTATTTTTGTCTATAGACAAACGACCTCTAAAATCAGATAGTCTATGATAGGAATTTTTCTGCATCCATTGTGTCAAAAATTCATTTGCTTTGCTTATAAAAGAAAAACCCTCCTCATATAAGACAGATACCACTTGCACCGCATTTGCTCCCGCAAGAAGTAGTTTTATAACATCTTCTGCTTTGTGTACTCCTCCTCCTGCTGTCAAATTGCAATTGATAAGTTTTGACAAAATAGCACTCCAACGAATAGTGTTATAAAGGTCATTTTCGTTGCTTAAAATGTTTGCTGGTTTTATGGTTTGTGTATCTATGTCTATATCGTGTTGCAAAAACTTGTTAAATATAGATAAAGAAGAGATACCCATCCAAGAAAGTTTTTGACAAAGTTTTGCCAAAGAAGCGGAATAAGGACTTATTTTCAAAGAAATAGGGAAGTCTAACACTGCTCTTTTTAGAGTTTGAATAGTATTTTCATATATGTTTTCTACTTCATCTGCTGAGACATTTACACTTGAAGGCATAATAAAAATATTCAATTCTATTCCATCTGCTCCTGCACTTTTTATAGCCTGAGTAAATTGCAACCATTCGTTTGCCGAAATACAATTGACACTCGCTATTATAGGCACTCCTACAGATTCTTTTGACTTACGTATAAGTTCCAAATAATTACCTAATTGTTTGTGTTTGGTATGCTCTGCTATATAGTTGAAAGCTTCCAGCATTTCACCTGTATTGTGAGCAACCCATACATTATTGCTTTCTTGTGTAATTTGTTCTTCAAACAAAGATTTTAGTATAATAGCGCCCGCCCCGGCATCTTCCATCTTCTTTATATTTTCCAAACTAGAAGTCTTACCGCAACTTCCTACTATTATAGGACTCTTTATAGTCCTTCCCATATATTGTGTACTTATATCCATTGTCATTGTTAAAATTTAATGTTACAAAGTTATATGATTATAATTAAACCAGCAAACTTTTTTTCATTTTTTTGCTTTTTTTTATTTTTTTTCTCCAAAATAACGAAAAAATTATCTAATGTGAAATAAATAATATATCTTTGCAAACTAAAAAGCAGAAATTGTTTAATTTTTTAATCTAATTGTATATACAAATGAGTAACAAAGACGTAGAGAATCTTAAAAATGTTGTTGCTGACACCGAGAAAGAAACAGAAAAGAAAGAAAATTTGCAAGTCGGTGATTTGGTTTTGAAAACAGAGCAATTTATTGATAAAAATAAAAAAACGCTTATTATAACTTTGTCTGCCATAGTTGTAGTGATTGTGGCTGTTTGTTTATATGCTTTTTGGTATATTCCTTCACAATCAAAGGAGGCAGCCAATGCAATGTTTGCAGCAGAGCAATATTATGTGCAAAGAGATTATGATAAGGCTTTGAAAGGAGATGGTAAACATGCAGGTTTTATTGCTGTGAGCGAAGATTATTCTTCTACAAAGCAAGGTAAGTTGGCAAAATACTACATTGGTAGAATATATTTGGAGCAAGGAAAATTCAAAGAGGCTTTGGACTATTTGAAAGCATATTCTCCTAATGATGCTTATATGTCCTCACAAGTTAAGGCTTTAGTTGGAGATTGTTATATGGAGATGAATCAAATAGATGATGCTATAAAATACTATAAAATAGCAAGCAAAAAATATCCTAATGATTTTACTACTTCAGCCATACTTATGAAATTGGCTACTGCTTATGAAATGAAAAAAGATTATAGCTCTGCCTTAGAAACTTATAAGACCATAAAGAGCGATTATCCTCAAACACCAGAATTTCAACAAATAGAAAAATATATATCAAGAATGGAAACTCTTATAGGAAAATAAAAGTTCTTTTTCATACATATCAAAAAGAAGCGACTACAAAACGGTCACTTCTTTTTTTTTATTTATCCAAATTTATTATTGCTTCAACTGAACAATGCTCATAGCAGTCGCCACAATGAAGACAGTGATCTTGCTAAATATGGAATATATCGCCCTCTTCAATTACACCTTGTGGACAAACGTTTTGACAAATGCCACAGGCTATACAACTATCAGTTATGAAAAAACCTTTTTGTTTGTGCGAGGCTTTTCCTATATCAAAATATTTGCGGTCTATAGGGTGAGTACCAAGGTTAAAGTACTCTATTGAATAATCTTCTAAACAAAAAATTATTCCTATTTCTCGCGTTGTGCCGGGATAGACATTAATAAGATAGGGTTGTTCTTCAAAAATCTTTGTCTTTATACTTTCCTGCTCCTCATCTGAGGCTTTGAAGACTTTGCCCGAAAGACGAATCATTTCTTTTCTTTCAGTGTAAGCCAATATCTGTACTTTGCTGTTGAAAAGCAATTGTTTACAAAAATTCTTTCCTCTTGCAGTATAGAAATATATTTTGTTGCCCTCATAATGTATGGCAGAGATATATCTTACTTGTGGATTTTGGTCTTCATCGACTGTGGCAAAGGTTAGAATATAATTCTCTTTGACGCAGTCTATACAATATTGTGCATCAACCATTGTTTTTTTTTTTTAATTGTTCCTTAATAAATTTTTTGTTTCCTTATTTTTTATACCAACATTGTGGGTCTTTTGCGTAAAAATTATGTGTCATACCATAAGCAACTGAAGGACACCCTCTACAAAAACGCAATAAATCGCAATCTTTACACAATTCAAAATTTTCGTACTGACGATAGAATTCCATCTGTTTACTGTTCCATATGCTATACAAAGAGTTACTGAAAATATTGCCGACCACACTTTCACATCTTCTACATGCCATAACATCGCCTTTTGGTGTTATGGTTATATGATTGGCTCCACAGTTGCAACCATCGTATATTGTGTCCTTGTCAAGTGAAGCATCTATATGAAACAACCCTTTTTCTTTTAAAAACGGTGTCCACAGATGGTCTTTGAGATTAAAAGAAGTTTTAGAATATTTGTACTGCTCAAACTTCTGCCAACATTTCTCTAACAGAACCCTGTATTGTTTAGGTGTAATATGGATATCTTTTTCTAAAGAAGTAGGACAATATCTTGCAAAGGCAAAAACCTCTACTCCTTTCTCTACAACAAGGTCTATTATCTGGGGTATTTCTTTTATGTTGGTACCTGAAACGGTCGTCATAACAGCATAAGGCAAAGAGGCTTGATGCAAAACATCTATCTTCTCAAGTGTAGTACGAAAAAAACCGGGCTTTCTCATCAAGTCGTGTGTTTGCTCTAAGCCGTCAATACCCAACTGGTATTTTATACACCCTAAATCTTTCATTCTCTGGCAACGCTCCTTTGTCAAATGAAAAGGGTTGCCCATAAGAGTAAAAGGAATATGTTGCTTATAAAACGTTTCCAATAAACGCCAAAAATCAATATGCAAAATAGGGTCGCCTCCCGTTAAATAAATATAAGGAAGACGTCCCATTTTGTTACACATATCCCAACACTCGTCCAAGGTGTGTGTTATTTGTTCCCAAGTCATTGAATACAAAGGAATATTGTTATCTTCTGAAAAGATATAACAATGCTTACATCTTTGGTCGCAAGTGTCCGTTATATGCCATTGAAAAGCAAAGTATTCCATTTACTTTGCGCCACAAGCACTGCCACAAGCAGTGGGTTTAGGGTCTTTTGTTCCACAAGCACTACCGCAAGCAGTCTTTGGCTTTTCATCTCCTTTGTTGCAAAGCAAATAATCTTGTGCAACACTTCTTACAAAGTAAGAATTTAGATCTGTTCTTTTTATCTGTCTGCAATTTTTTTAAGAGTTATACTAACATTACGCATTTCTGCATTTGCAAGAATATTAAATATTTTTTATTAAACAATATGTTTATGGGAATTTTAGGTTATAAAAAAATCCATTATTAAATGCGAAAGGATAATTACGGCTGTTTAATAAAATAACCCCACCCACAGGTACCCATAGGATATAGGCATATCCTGCAACCACAGGCTATTTTTATGGGCAGAGCCCGTGCCTTTATAAAAGAGTCTAAGCCCCAAAAAATATTTTTTGGGGAAATCGCGTAAATACCTATTTAAAAGTCAAAAATAAGGGTGCTACTATTGATTATCAATGAGTTAACCTTTTTCGAAGGGTCGAAATCGGGCATTTTTCTTGA
>CAZVEO010000053.1:0-16664 GCA_964626385.1 uncultured Bacteroidaceae bacterium | reverse complement strand
TTTCTTCAAAAAACCCTTCGAAAACGCTGATTTTCAAGAAAAATGCCCAATTTTGACCCTTCGAAAAAGGTTAAGTAGTTGATAATCAGTAGTAGTACCCTTATTTTTTGATTTTAACCACCTATTTACGCGATTTCCCGATTTTTTTTTTGAGGGGTGTTTTTTGATAGGTTAGCATAGGTTGTGATGGGTTGTTATAGGTTGAGATAAGGCAAAGCCGTTACTTTTTTTTATCAACTTATTCCACCGAGTTAGCGTATATTAATAGATTAGTATATGTTACTGAAAATAATCGCTTAACAAAAATTTAATTGTTTTTATTTGCTTAGTTTAAGGAAAGATTATAATTTTGGCAAAGATTTTTACAGTTGTATATTTTTTTAAGAGAGATGAAAGAAATATTTTTTAAAAAGAACGAACTACTTAACTTAGAATTTTCATTAAATAGGGAGATATTGCGTGCAAATATGTCCAATGCATACGCTTGTACTACTTTAGCAGGATGTAATACAAGAAAATATCATGGTTTGCTTATTGTACCTCAACCAAAAATAGATAATGAAAATCATGTTTTACTCTCTTGCTTAGACGAAACTATAAAGATAAATGATAATTATTTTCATCTTGCTTTACATAGGTACAAAGACGGAATTTATTACCCTAAGGGACACAAATATTTAGAATCTTATTATTTAAAAAACTTACCTATAACCACTTACAGAATAGGCGAGGTTGTACTTACCAAAGAAATGCAAGTGCAACAACGTAGAGATAGACTATTGATTAAATATACTTTAAAGGAATCTCCAATAAAGATTGTTTTGCAACTTCAACCTCTGCTTGCTTTTAGACAAGTACATAAACTTATGCATAGAACAGATAATATCAATTCTTCCTACAAAAAAGTAGAGAACGGAGTTAGTTTTCATTTGTTTGAGCAATATACACCTTTGTTTATACAATTTTCCAAACAATTTACATATGAACATAAACCCGATTGGTATTATGATTTTGAATATATACAAGAAAAAGAACGAGGCTACGATTATATAGAAGACTTGTTTATGCCGGGAATTTTTTTTGTAGAGTTGAAAGAGGGAGAAAGTATTTATATTTCTTGCGGTATAGAGGAAGGAAGTAATCCTTTTTTGTTGAGTAGTGATTTCAAAAGGGAGGAAAAAAACCGCTTCGATATCAACTCAATGGAAGATGTTTTGAAAAGAGCAGCACGCATGTTCTTTTGTAAGGATGGAATGGACTGGAATATAATAGCTGGTTTTCCTTGGTTTGGACGTTGGGGAAGAGATACTTTTATTTCTTTGCCGGGCTTGTGTTTGGCTATAGAAGATATGAGTATGTTGTTGAAAGTAACTGATACTATGCTGAAAGATTATAGAGATGGTCTTTTCCCAAACATAGGTAAAGGAATAAATGTTGCTTATAATAGTGCCGATACTCCACTGTGGTTTTTCTGGTGTTTACAACAGTATGTCAAAATAACAGGAGATGAAGACCATATTTGGAAAAAATATGGCAAAATAATGAAATCCATACTTAACACCTTTGAACAGGGTACGGGCAATATAAGAATGGACAGCAATTATTTGCTTTGGCAAGGAGAGGAGGGTAAGGCTCTAACTTGGATGGACGCTATAATAGATGGCACTCCAGTAACTCAACGCAAAGGTTATGCTGTAGAAATTAACGCTTTGTGGTATAATGCTGTGATGTTTACGAGAAGTTTAGCAGAGAAAAATTGTGATGATGCATTTTTGCGAGAGTGGGATGATTTTGTAAGTGCATTTCCTATGGAATTTAAATCTATGTTTTGGTCAAAGGAAAAAGGCTATTTGGCTGATTGTACGGACGGAGTTAACAAAGATTTTTCAGTAAGACCAAATATGATATTTGCTGCTTCTTTGGACTACACTCCTTTGAGTGAAAAAATTAAACAACTGATAGTAGAAAAAGTTAAAAAAGAATTGCTCACCTCTCGCGGTCTTAATACTCTTTCTCCTAAGGACAAAAAGTATATAGGACACTATTTTGGCAATCAACAACAGAGAGATAGAGCTTATCATAATGGTACTGTGTGGCCATGGTTGTTAGGTGCTTTTTGCGAGGCTTATCTAAAAATTTATCAAAAGGAAGGCATACGTTTTGTTGAACAAATATATAATGGTTTTGAGAATGCATTGTGTGATTATTGCGTAGGCAGTATTGCGGAGGTATATGATGGCACCCCTCCTTTCAAAGCAGGAGGAAGTATTTCTCAGGCGTGGAGTGTGGCAGCATTGGTAAGAATAAAATATTTATTAAAAAGTTATAAAGGGTCTTAGTCTTTTTAAAAATTTATAAAACAAAGAAGAACTAAAACTATAGGAGAATGAATATGAAAGTTTTAATGTTTGGTTGGGAATTTCCTCCTCATATTTCTGGAGGTTTGGGTACGGCTTGTTTTCGCATAACTGAAGGGTTGGTAAAACAAGGTGCAGAGGTGCTTTTTGTTGTTCCACATAGATTTGAGGACGAAAAAGAGAACGGCTCTAAAATTTTGGGAGCAAATGAAATAAAATTTAAGGTATCTTCTCCGACTTCTGTTTTGAATTTTCCTATAGTAAAAAAGTATTTTAACAATCTTTCTTTCATAGAAGTAAATTCTCGTCTTGTACCATATATAGGAGGACGGGATTACTATAATATACAAAACATTAGACAAGAGCAAAAATATTTGGAAAACAATATTTCTATTACAACACAAGAGAACTCTATGGATTTTCGTAGTTTTGATTTTCAAGGAGGTTATGCTGAAAATCTAATGGATGAGGTGGAAAAATACGCTCTTGTTGCCACGCAAATAGCAAAAGACTATGATTTTGATGTAATTCATGCTCACGATTGGTTGACTTATAAGGCTGGAATAGTGGCAAAAAAAATAAGTGGCAAACCTTTGATTGTGCACGTACATGCAACAGAGTTTGACCGTAGCGGAGAAAATGTAAATCAATTGGTTTATGACATAGAAAAAGAAGGTATGACAGAGGCCGACCATATTATAGCCGTAAGCAATTACACAAAAAGAATAGTAGTCAGTCGTTACTCGCAACCTTTGAAAAAAATTACTACCGTTTACAATGGCATAGAGAAAGAAAAAAAAATAACAAACAAACTTCAAAACCCATTTAATAAAAAAATAGTAACTTTCTTGGGTAGAGTTACTTTTCAAAAGGGACCTGACTACTTTGTAGAAACAGCAGAAAAAGTTATAAAAAAGGACCCTAATATTATTTTTGTACTTGCTGGCAGTGGAGATATGCTCAATCGTATGATAGCCTTAGTTGGTAAAAAACGTATATCAAAGAATTTTTTCTTTACAGGTTTTCTTAGAGGTAAAGACGTAGAAAAAATGTTTAGAATGAGTGATGTCTATGTAATGCCGTCTGTTTCAGAACCTTTTGGTATTTCCCCTTTGGAGGCTATGAGAGAGGAAGTGCCAACTATTATTAGCAAACAAAGTGGAGTAAGTGAAGTGGTTTCTTATGCTATAAAGGTGGATTTTTGGGATATTGATGCTATGGCTGATGCAATATATTCTTTGACACACTACCCTGCTATTAGCAATATGATAAAGAAAAATGCTTCACAGCAATTACATACTATCAACTGGGATAAAGCAACAAGAGAAATATTGGATATTTACAATAAAGTAACTTGTTAAGGAAAGAGTTTAGAATAAAAAAAATTAAAAATTATGAAAAATATTTGTTTTTATTTTCAAGTACATCAACCTTTTAGATTAAGAACTTATAGATTTTTTGATATAGGCGAGAGTCATCATTATTATGATGATATTCAAAATCGTTGGCTATGTAGACGTATTGCGGATAAATGTTATTTGCCAATGAACGCTCTTTTGTTGGAATTGATAAATAAATACAATGGCAAATTTAAGATTGCTTTTTCCATAACGGGAACCGCTTTGGAACAATTTATGGAATACACTCCCGAAGTACTTACTTCTTTTCAAGAGTTGGTCAAAACGGGATGTGTGGAACTTTTGGGAGAGACTTATATGCACTCATTGGCTGCTTTGAAAAGCGAGAAAGAATTTGAGGCTCAAGTAAAAATGCACACTGAATTGATGCAAGAACTTTTTAACATTACCCCAACAGTTTTTAGAAATACAGAACTTATATACTCCGATGAAATAGGTAGAATGGTCAGACGCTTGGGCTTCAAAGCTCAATGCATAGAAGGTGCAAAGCAAATGTTGGCGTGGAGAAGTCCAAACTACGTTTATCAGCACAGAGACCATAATGGACTAAAACTTCTTTGTAAAAACTTTCAACTTTCTGACGATATTGCTTTTAGATTTTCTCAACATTCTTGGTCGGAATTTCCTTTAACAACAGAAAAATTTGTTTTTTGGCTCAATGCTATTGATAATCCAGAGTGTATAAATTTGTTTATGGACTATGAAACCTTTGGCGAGCATCAATGGAAGGAAACAGGCATATTTGATTTTATGAGATATTTACCTGAAAAAGTTTTTTCTAATAGTGATTTTGGCTTTGCTACTCCTTCAGAAGTTGCTCAAAACTGTGAAGCAAAAGATATTCTTTCCTCTGTTGCCCCTATTTCGTGGGCAGATGAAGAAAGAGATATTTCTGCTTGGTTGGGTAATGATATACAAAACGATGCTTTTGACCAAATTTATGAGTTGGAGGATGTTGTAAAGCAAACCAACAATTCTGATTATCTGAATATTTGGAGACATTTGCAAACTTCAGACAATTTTTATTATATGTGTACCAAATGGTTCTCGGACGGAGATGTACACAAGTATTTCAACCATTACTCCTCTCCATACGAAGCCTATACCAACTATATGAACATATTAAGCGACTTTCGTCTTTGCGTAGAAAAGAAATAATTTGTAAAAAATAAAGTCCTCATAATCAATACTCATAAAAAATATCCAAATAGTATATAGTATTTTTAAGAGAAGAGTTTATTTAATTAGACTTTGCTATATATTATTTGTTTTATTACAAAAAAAATATCTCTATTTGTGAGATTTTAGGGGTTTGTTTTGTCTAATATATAGACAATGTTAAATAAAGAAATATATCAAGTAAAAGAGAAGAAGAACAGTAATTTGAATATTTGATAGACAGACACCGAGCATCAATTTATCATATATGCAAAGTTTATTTTCCTAAAAAAAATATTTGCAAGAGAGCCTTTACAATGATATTCTTTATCATATTTGGAAAGGAAAAGATAGTTTTAGACATGAATTTTCTGAACACTCTTGGGGTTATCGTATAGCTATCAACACAGCAATAAATCATTATCACTGTTTGGCTAAAACGAAAAAGAACATTGCAATAACTACATACATAGAAGAAACTTTAACATCAGAACAAGATAACATTCTTATATCTGAACTATATGAGTTGATAGAACAACTTAATTCTATAGAAAAGGCTATTATATACTTATATCTTGATAAAATTTCTCAAGCCGAGATTGGAAAAATTTTGGGGATATCGCAGACCAATGTCTCTACTATTATAAGTCGTATTAAGATAAAATTAAGAAATTTGAAAAAATATGAGTTACGAAACAGATAATATAGAAAAAATTTTTTCCTTATGGGAAAAAGAAACTGAAATTATAGATAAAAAGACGAAGCAAAATAGTGTAGCTATCGTTAATCGCAAGCGTAGTTTTTTATACAAAAATATTATCTTCCAAGAATCATTTGCCATTATAATGGGAATAGCTGTGTTATGTGTTTATTTAACACAATGGAATAAAATATTTTCTAACATTGATTCTCCAAAGATTTCTTATATAATAACTTTAATAATTGGTATAATTGCCATTATTGATAGTTTCGTGATATTAATCTCTGCTTTACGAATAGATGTAATAAGTAATACTCCTATAGAGGTGGCAAAAAGAACAATAAAATTACTACTACTCCAAAAAATAGACTTATTGATAGCATTATTAATTATAATGCCTGTGTCATTGTTTTCTCTTGTACCAATAACTATATGGTGCATTACAGACGTAAATATTTTCTTAGAATGGAATGGCTATAAATACATATATCTAATTTCTATAATTACAATAATAATTACAGGTATATTACTGTGTATTTATATTTATCGCAAGAACATAAAATATATAAAAACTCTATTTTCAGAATGGAGCTTAATAGTTCAGAAAAAGTTAGAAAAAGAACCATTTGAAATTATAGATAAACAAGGTTAGAAATAAATCATATGGCTGGATTTTTATTAAAAAAATGTTGCTTTATTTCTTTTCCATTATCGTTTTTTGTGGTTGTTCCTCTTATAAACATAGTATTTATAAGAAAGTGGATTCTTATTTGTATGAAATTTCTTTTATAAACGAAAATAATGATACAACAACTACATGCTCACTTACCTTATCCATTTTATCTGATAAGAGAATAAACTACCTTTATTCTCAATGTGATAAACGAGATTATTTGGAAACAACAACGTACAACAAGAGTAAAAACGCAATTGATTTGCACCCTCCACGTATGGGAAATCTTTATTTTACAGGAATTTTGCCTTTTCCAACATATTCTTATCCGATAGGATGTATAGTAGAAGCTACTGGAGAAATAATAATAAAAAAATCTACATTTAAACAAGCTAAGGGTAAAACTATTACCTATGAATATAGGCAAGATGGAGAAGATTCCCTTATATACAATAAAGAAAAATTGGAATGTTTTATAATAAAAGGTAAAAATACCAATTTATTAAAAGAATAAGGACAATACTATGTAAAATATTGGTTTAATAGCATTTATGGTTTTGTTAAATGGGAATATGTATTACCTAATGGCAAGAGAGTTATTTTGTTTCTTAAAGAAGGATTCCATAAGAAATAATTATACAAAAAAAATAAGATGCTCTTTTTTTAAAGAAAGAGCATCTTTTTTATGTTAAATGAAAATTAAAAGCGATGTTATGCTTATGATAACAACAAGTTGCTTATTGCAATTCGTGGATAACCAAACCAGAGCGAAGTTTTGGCTCAAACCAAGTAGATTTTGGAGGCATAATATTGCCCGTATCTGCTATTTCCATAAGTTGTTTCATACTTACAGGATAAAGGGCAAATGCAACTTTCATTTCTCCGCTATCTACTCTACGTTTTAATTCACCCAAACCTCTAATACCTCCAACAAAGTCTATTCTCTTATCTCTTCTAAGGTCTGTAATGCCAAGCACTTTGTCTAAAACATTTGTAGAAAGTATACTAACATCTAACACTCCAATAGGGTCATTAGGATTGTAGGTTCCTTCTTTGGCTGAGAGTTTATACCAGTTGCCACCAAGGTACATAGAGAAAGTATGCAAACTTTCAGGCTTATAGATTTCAGCACCCATTTTTTCTACATTAAAGGTTTCCTCAACTCTCTTTACAAATTCCTCTTCACTTAACCCGTTCAAATCTTTAACTACTCTATTATAATCTATGATAGTCAATTGATTTGCAGGGAAAATAACAGCCATAAAGTAGTTGTATTCTTCATTGCCTGTGTGATTAGGGTTTTTTGCTCTACGCTCTTGACCTACTCTTGCGGCAGCAGCCGTACGATGATGTCCATCCGCCACATAAAGATAAGGTATATCATTATTGAATATTTCCTCTATACGTTTGATAGTAGCCTTGTCGTTTATTACCCAAAAAGTATGTCCAAAACCATCATCACTTCCAATAAAGTCATAAACAGGTTTTTCATTCTTTACTATTTTCTCTACTATAGAGTTTATTTCCTCGTTATCAGGGTAAGCAAAGAAAACAGGCTCAACGTTAGCGTTAGTTATATTAACATGCACCATACGTCCGTCTTCTTTATCCTTACGGGTAAGTTCGTGTTTTTTGATTATACCATTAAAATAATCATCAACATGAGTACAACCAACTATACCATATTGAGTTTTTCCGTTCATTGTTTGTGCATAGATATAAAGTTTTTCTTCTCCATCTTGCACCAACCAACCATTCTTTTTGAATTTGGCATAGTTTTCTACAACTTTCTCAAAAACCTCAGGAGCATCGTCTGCTGTTCCCGGTGCCAAATCTATTTCAGCCTTAGTTACATGAAGTAAGGAATATGGGTTATCCTTTGCTCTTTCTCTTGCCTCTTCAGAATCCATTACATCATAAGGCAAAGAAGAAAGTTTTGTAACTATATCTTGTGGTGGGCGGAACCCTCTAAATGCTTTTACTCTTGCCATAATTTTTATTTCTTTAAAATGATTTATTTTCAATTGTTTTAATTGTTTGCAAAAATACAGATTTTTCATATTCTGACAAAGTTTTATATGTTTTTTGTATCTTTATAGAGGAAAAAACTCTATCTTTGCAAAAAGGAAAAAAGTAACAATGATAGATACAATACTTAAAAGAAGTTCTGTAAGAAGATATACAGATAAAGAAATAAGCCCAGAATATTTGGATACAATAATAAAGGCAGGCTTTGCTGCACCTACTTCACATAATAGCAGACCGTGGCATTTTATTATCTTAGACGATAAGGAATTGATGAAAAACATAGGGCAAAATATGGAATACGCTCATATGATAGAGTTTGCCAATAAGGCTATAATTGTATGTGGAGATATTGATATTGCTCCTGAGTGTTGGATGTTAGATTGCTCTGCAGCAAGCGAAAACATACTTCTTGCTGCCGAGAGCCTTGGCATAGGAGCATGCTGGACGGCTGTTTATCCATATAAACACAGAGAAGAGGTTGTGAGAAAGTTTATACCCTCTTTGCCTGACAATATTAAAGCCTTATGTATAATTCCTTTGGGCTATCCGGGTAAAGCATCCAATATCAAAGACAAATACGACAAAACAAGAATACACAATAATTCTTTCTAAATAATAATAAAAAAACTCTGTATAAAAAAGTTGCTTATACAGAGTTTTTATTTGTTTTATAAGCTACTATATCCTATTTTTTCAATACAAATAGTTCATCATTGATTTGTATATGGAGAACACCTTCTGCTTTATTTATTACAATATTTTCTCCCTTTATAGACTCTATAACAAAATGGTCTTTCTCTTTGTTAATGTTTTTAAAGATGTATTCTTTTTTTTCATTGTTTTGAGTTAGAACCAATTTGTTTTCTTCTAAAATTATTTTTGCATTTTTCTTTGCAGGAACCTTATCTATCAAGTCATTGTATCTTATACCAAAGCCTTGAGACTTTACAACCTTAACATTTGAAGTATCCTTTTCTATTTGTTTCAAATCACTAAGCCTTATTCCTATGGTATCTCTATGTGAAGTACTTTTATATATATTCTTTTCAATAGTTTCCACAATAGAATACTCTCCTACAAAATCTCTTAACTCTTGAGCATTAACACCCAAAGCAAAGATAATAACCACAAACAAAAAACTAATCTTTTTCATAATTTTTTTTTATTTAAATGTTAATAAAAAATTGTCCTTTGCAGAGATAATTATTTTTTTTAACAAATTGTTTATTATTTAGTTTTTTTGTAAAATCTTGTGTGGTAAAGCACTCCTGCCAAAGCCAAGGCTATAAGGAAAGCGGAAAATATTGACCACGAAGGAAAACAGAAAACAAAACCAAACAAATAAGCAATAGGTACAGCAACAAAGAAATACGTAATAACCGCATATATCATAGGATGGAAAACATCGCTAATTCCCCTAAGCCCTGCTAAACCAGAAACTTGTGTCCCATCAAAGAGTTGGAAAAAGCCTGCTACCACAAAAAGTTGAGTGGCTGTTTTTACAACTTCCATATCATTGGAAAATAACATTGCTATATATTTTCCTAAAAAGATATAAATCAATGCCACACACCCCATTATCAAAACAACCATTTTCCAACCTGATAAAAAATGTTTTCGCATATTTTTTTTATCACCAACACCAAAGGCATGAGAAACCAATATCGTGGTTGCAGAGCATATACCCGAAGCAGCAAGAAATGTTGTGCTTATCATAGTGTTTACTATTTGAAAGGCGGCTAAATGTACAGCAGATATCCATCCCATCATAACCGCAATAGCAAATAAGGCAAACATCTCCACAAACATTTGAACGGCTATTGGAAAACCTATTTTCAAAAGTATACTATGTATGTACTTAGAAAAGTTACGCCTTGCAAAAAACCGCAAATACTTTGAATAAATTTTGTGCCTCTTTATATATATGAATATAGCTATAGGAGATAATAAACGAGCAATAAGAGTTGATATGCCTGCTCCCGTTAAGCCCAAAGCAGGAAAACCCAATTTACCATAAATCAAAAGATAATTAAATATAATATTTACAACATTGCAACTTATGGTTATAATCATTGCAACCTTTGTATTATCAATACCCTCCATAAACTGCTTGAAAGAAAGAAATATCATCATAGGCAGAAATGAGAATACTATAACAATGTAGTAAGGCCTGCAAAGTTCTATTATTTGAGGTTCTTGTCCAAATTTATTTAAAAAAGGCATAAGAATGAAAAGTAAACTCATAACAATCAAAGCAATAATAGTATTCAAGGATAAAGAGTTTTGAGTAAGTATAGAAATTCGTCTTGTTTCGTTACGAGCAAAGGATTGTCCTACCAAAGGCGTTAGAGCCATTGCTATACCCATACAAATAACAAGGGCATTCATTGTAAGACTACCCGCAAAAGAAATAGCCGCCAAAGCCTCTGTTCCCAAACGACCAACCATTATGGTATCAACCATTTGTACCAACGACTGTCCTAAGGAAGAAAGCATTATGGGGATTGCTAAAGTGAGATTTTGCTTGTAATAACCTGTATTTGACATAAATTTAATAATTTTTTTGGTTTCTCATTAAAACAAAGCCTGTAATTTGCCTTAATGTAAAATCATATTCTTTATTATAAAATTTGCGAGTGCAGGCTTCACAAAAGACTTTGCAAAATTACAAAAAAATCACAGATTAACCAAAAAATTTATTTATCCATACAAACATAAAAACAAAAAATAATAAGTATTTCTCTTTTTTCTTTGGTGAGTATAGTAATTATATGTAATTTTGCAAATCATTTTAGAGTATTGTAACTTAATTAGATTAGTAATTTTTTATCAAACCAAGTTAGTTAAATAAACTTTTTTACAAGAATGAAAAACAAATATATTGACCTTATTGAGCAAACTTTTGAATTTCCACAAGAAGAATTTTCTATAGAAGACGATGAACTTAACTTCAATGATATTCCGTTGATGGATATAATCAAACAATATGGAACACCGTTACGATTGACTTATTTGCCCAAAATTTCTTCTCAAATACAAAAGGGAAAGCGTTTGTTCAATGTAGCAAGAGCAAAAGTGGATTATAAAGGAAGTTACAACTATTGCTATTGTACAAAGTCATCTCATTTTTCTTTTATATTGGAAGAGGTTTTAAAAAATGATGTAAACTTAGAGACTTCCTCCGCTTTTGATATCAATATAATAGAAGAATTGTATAATCAAGGCAATATAACAAAGGAACAATTCATAATTTGCAATGGTTTTAAAAGACCACAATATATAGAAAATATTGTTAATTTGATAGATAACGGATTTTGCAATATTATACCTATAATAGATAATATAGAAGAGTTGGATGCTATTCAAAATCAAATAAAAAGCAATTGTAATGTAGGGATAAGAATAGCAACCGAAGAAGCTCCTCAATTTGATTTTTATACTTCGAGGCTTGGTATAAGATACAATGAAATAATTGATTTTTACAAAGAAAAGATACAAAACAACCCAAAATTCAAACTAAAAATGCTCCATTTTTTTATAAATACTGGCATAAAAGACACAGCTTATTATTGGAGTGAATTAGGAAAATGCGTAAATGTTTATTGTGAATTAAAGAAAATAGCACCCGAATTAGACAGTTTAAATATAGGCGGAGGGTTTCCTATAAAAAACTCTTTGGGTTTTGAGTATGATTATGAATATATGACAGAAGAAATTCTTGCTCAAATAAAAGAAAACTGCAACAAAAACGGAGTAGAAGAACCTAATATTTTCTCTGAATTTGGTTCTTTTACCGTTGGAGAATCTGGCTGTATTCTTTACTCTATAATAGACCAAAAGAGACAAAACGACAGAGAACTTTGGTATATGATAGATTCCTCTTTTATTACCACATTGCCAGATACTTGGGGAATAGGTCAAAGATTTATTCTATTGCCTATAAACAAATGGAATAACGAATATGGTAGGGTATTTCTTGGCGGTTTGACCTGTGATTCTCAAGATTATTACTCAGCAGAGACTCATTCCAATGCTATATTCTTGCCAAAATTTCAAAACAATGACAACGAACCATTGTATATAGGTTTTTTCCATACGGGAGCCTATCAAGAGAGTTTGGGTGGTTATGGTGGAATACAGCACTGCCTTATTCCCCAACCAAAACATGTTATACTTGACAAAGACGAAAATGGAGATTGGACGACAAAACTATTCTCCAAAGAACAAAGTCCTAAATCTATGCTTAAAATTTTGGGTTATTAATATTCTTTTTTGCTATGCAACATAGAGAAAATAAAATGCAAGTCGGTTTTTTTGGTCGTTGCAATGTTGGGAAAAGTACTCTTATAAACTTGATTTCCGACCAAAATACCTCCATTGTATCCTCCTTCAAAGGGACAACAACAGATGTTGTAAAAAAGACAATGGAACTTAATGACTTTGGTCCAGTTATTTTGGTAGATACTGCGGGCTTGGACGATAACTCTATACTTGGAAAGGAGAGAAAGAAGAAAACTTTACAAACTTTTTCCCAAATAGATTTGGCAATAGTTGTTATAAGTGAAAATATTTTTTCTTTCTGTGAGCAAGAAATAATACAAGAATGCTCAAAATATTCTCTACCCTACATTATTATATATAACAAACAAGACCTCTACCCTATTTCAAAAGATTTGTCAAAAAAAGTATCTCTTGTTGTTTCAGAAAAAGAAAGTACAGCAAGAGAAAAACTCTGCACTTTGATTAGACAAGAGTTGCAAAAACTATCTTCAAATAAACAAACTCCTTTGCTCTACGATATAGTTAAACCTAAGGACGTGGTTATTTTGGTTACTCCAATAGATTCCTCAGCACCTAAAGGCAGATTAATTCTCCCACAGGTAAAGACCATAAGAGAGATATTAGACCAAAAAGCCATAGCCATAACCATACAAGTAGAGCAATTGCAAGAGGTAATAAATCTTGTTGGCAAAGATAATATTAGAATGGTAATAACAGATAGTCAAGTTTTTAAACAAGTTGATACAATTGTACCTAAGGAAATTATTCTTACAAGTTTTTCCATTATTTTAGCAAAAGAAAAGGGTAATTTTGAGGCTTATTTAAAGGGTACTTTGGTTATAGACACTTTGCAAGAAGGAGATAAGGTTTTGATTTTGGAATCTTGTACTCACACACCCACCTGCGAAGATATAGGTAGGGTAAAATTACCCAAATTGTTGGAAAACTATACAAAAAAGCACTTAGATTTTGAGATAAAGGCGGGGTTAAGCAATGATTTTTCTAATGTTGAACAATACAAACTTGTTATTCAATGTGGTGGTTGCATGGCTACTCAAAAACAGATGACCTCTCGCTTGAAAATCTTTTTAGACAAAAGTATTCCAGTAACCAACTACGGAATGGCTATAAGTTACACAAACAACATATTCCACCGCGCCGTATCTTTTATAAAAGAAATACAATAGATTTTTATTAGTTATAATATGCTAACCTATAAAAGCGAATACCTATCCTCCTTAAACAACCTTACAAAACCTTAAAAATAACCTACGGCTAAATTGTTTCATAAAATATTTTTTTCTAATATTTTTCTCATATTAGAATTTTGCTATACTTTTGTACTCTGAATTTAAAAGATTTATAATTAAAAATTTAACAAATAATTATTATGACAAACAAAAATTTTAAAGTCAATCAAAGGCTTTCCTTATTTTCTATAGGGGGGGGGTAAATCGTTAACAATCAAACACTTAACCTCCTTAAAAACACTTTTCCTTTTATTATTTCTTTGTGCTATACAATTTATTTCTCACGCACAAACAACCTTTAGTCAGGGAAATTTTACTTTCACCGTTACAGATGCTACAAATAAAACAGTTTCCGTAAAAGCCGCAAACACTTCTATCAGCGGAGCAATTACAATACCTTCAACAGTAGCTAATAACGGTACAACATACAATGTAACAAGTATAGGTGCCGCTGCTTTTTATGGTTGCACAGGGCTTACTAGTATAACAATACCTAATTCTGTAACAAGTATAAGTAATGGTGCTTTTCAAAATTGTACTGCTTTGACAAATATAACAATTCCTAATTCTGTAACAAGTATTGGTAAAGGTGCTTTTAACGTTTGTAGTAATTTGACAAGTGTAACTATTGGTAATTCTGTAACGAGTATAGAAGAGAGTGCTTTTGGTTATTGTACTAGTTTGACAAGTGTAACTATTGGTAATTCTGTAACAAGTATAGGTGTGTATGCTTTTAATAATTGTACTAATTTGACAAGTGTAACTATTCCTGCTTCTGTAACAAGTATAGGTGGCAATGCTTTTCGTAAATGTAGTAGTTTAACAAGTGTAACTTTTCAATCTAATAATCCTCCGACTCTTGGTAGCAATACAAATGTTTTTTATGAAATTCCATCCACTACTACGTTTTATGTACCTAACGCAAGTTATCTTGGTGCTGATAAATGGTCAACTCTTTTGATGAATTACAATGTTGTTATTCCTAATACAGCAGTTTTGCATACTGGTCGTTGGAATTTTGTTGCGGGGTTGGGCAATCAAGCAAGTCTTTATAATAGTAATACTCCTGCAAATTTTACAAGTGGTTTTACGGCTGGTAGTTCCACTGATTCAACAAGTCAAAATTATCCACATTGTGATATAGCGATAGCAGGGTATGATTATGATAGCAACGCTTGGAATAATACTTTCTTGTATGCTAATGAAACAATGATAGAGGGTGATGGTTATTTTGTTTGGGCGTTTAATGAGAATTATCAGGGAACATCTGTAACTAATGATAATACTCTTACAAGTGTTTCTATGCCATATTTTACAAGCGGTAGCGTAGAAGTAGGCCACAGAAATACAGGCACGGCGAATGGTAGTACTACAAGTGCTAAATGGTTTGCGTTTGGAAATCCTTTTGATAAGAATTTAAACAAAACCGATATTTTGGGTGCCTTATCAAATGTGCAAAGCGATGTACTTTATACTTACAACGCTTATAATAGAAGTTGGACTACTGCCACTGAGGTTTTGCCAGGTCAAGGTTTTATGGTTGCTTCAGCAAATGGACAAGACACGGTTGGTGGAACATTAAATTACCCAACAAACTCAAACTCTGCTCCTGCGATGCCTGAGAATTATGGAATAAGGCTTTCTGTAAATGCTGATGATTTGACAACAAATATATTTGCAAAGCAAGAAAATAACGCTCAAGATGGTTTTGACCAAAAAGATGCTTATGCTTTATTTGGAAATAATGAGGATTTGGTAGAGCCTTATTTTGTTGTTGATGGTAGGCAGATTATTCATAATCGTTACAATTCTGATAATTATTCTTGTGCGGTTAATTTCCATAGTCAAAAGAGTGGTACAGCGACTTTAAGCGTTAGCGATGTGCCAGAGGGAACAACGGTAAGTATAGTTGATTTGGTAATGAATACTGAAACAATCTTAAACGACGAGGTTTATCAAATAGATATTGAAGCAGGAGAAAATGCAAATAGATACCTTATAAAGATAAATAAAGCGGGTGCGTCAGTTTCTTTACCTCAAACAATAGAAAATGAAGCAAATATCTTCATTTGGAACAACAATAAAGAAATATTTGTTAAAGGCGAAAACTTACAAAGAGTAGAGGTTTATAATACTTTGGGACAAATAGTTTATCAAAAACAAATAAGCGGACAAGAGTACAATTTTACCCTTTCCACCAAAGGAGCCTACATAGTAAAAACAACAGCCAACAACGGATGCAAAACTCAAAAAATAGTAATAAAGTAACAGGCAATGCCTGCACCCACAGGGTGTTTTATAGGGGCAAAGCCGTTAATTGAGATTTAGATTTAAAAAAAATTAGAAAAATATTAAGAGAAATGAAGAATATAAAGAGAATAATAATAGTAATGTGTTTGGTATTTGTTGCAACTGTTAGCAACGCACAACCACCAACACCGTCACCAGACGCAACAACAATGAATAGCAACAGACAACAATATTCAATAAACCGTGTAGAGCAAGGTGACGGTCCAATAGGTACAGCGACAGGTTTATTGTTATGTTTAGCCGGTGGTTGTGTTGCCTATAAACTAAAACGCAACACAAAACAACCACAAGAATAAAACCACTCTCTCAAAGCACTCTCAAACCCAAAGAGTAAAAGTCTCAAAAACTCTCAAAGCGAGAGGTGAAGAAATAAAACTCTCTAAGTGAAGAATAAAACAAGAAAGAGTAAAAAAACTCAAAGTAAAAAAAGTAGCGAGTGTTTTTATTTGTGCCAAAGAATAGAGAGAAAGAACTCAAAGCGAGAAAGTA
>CAZVEO010000052.1:0-17172 GCA_964626385.1 uncultured Bacteroidaceae bacterium | reverse complement strand
AAGAGATAATAAACGAAAGGCTTGATATAAAGGATTTGCAAAGTGGAGTTTATTATTTTCAAGTAAAAGGAGTAACAACCAAACTTATTAAAAAATAAAAAAAATATAGATATTAAAACATTGTGGTCCTACTATTTTGTTTGGTAGCACCACATTTTTTTATAAGTTATTTTAAGGTATAGTAGATTTATTTAAAGTTGTTTTATAATATATCGAAGCAAATTGTAATGGTATGTACCCTTAAAAAAACAGGCTTTGCCCTTATAGAACAGCCTCAGGTTGCTGTGCCTGTAGCTTATTGCTTATCGTATTGCAAAACTTTGTCGCAATAGAAATCTAATTTTATATTGGCTTGTTGAAACATCTCTTCGGTTTCTTTGCCATTATGGTATTTATTTAAGCAAACAACTCTTTTTATTCCACAATTGATAATCATCATAGCACAAGTACGACACGGAGTCATTGTACAATAAAGCGTTGCACCATCAAGAGCAATACCTCTCTTGGCGGCTTGACAAATGGCGTTTTGTTCGGCATGTACTGTGCGCACACAATGATTGGAAATATTGCCATTTTCGTCCATTTGCTTACGAAAAAGATGCCCCACCTCATCGCAATGAGGCAAACCATTAGGAGAACCAACATAGCCTGTTACCAAGATTTGACGATTTTTGACTATTACACAACCGCTCCTTCCTCTGTTGCAAGTGGCACGTTTGGAAACCGTTTTGACTATATCCAAAAAATAGTCGTCCCACGAAGGTCTTGCCCTATATTGTATTTTATCTAAAACCTGCTCTACCTGTTTTCTAAGCGAAGAAAAATCTCCATCATTGTTAAAAGAAAAATCAGCCAAAAGCATACAAGCCCTTATATTTTGTTTGTTATCATCATTGGAGGTCATTTCTCTTTGCTCATTTTCAACAAAAGTCTCAAAACTTACGTTATCCGTCTCACTCTTTCGCAAAGATATACGCTCATAACGAGTTTTTATATCCGCGTCCACAGAAAACAAAATAAATTCCGAATTTTCTTTCAAATACTTTATTTCCTTTACATTGCGAATACTCTCTATTATACAATTTTTGTCCTCCTTTTTTGCCATTGCCAGCAAACCTTTAGCAATGAAATCGGCTCCTTCCTTTTCTCTTTCTTGATTGGCAACCATGGTCATTGTATCCCTATTGGCTTCAAGCCCAAGTTCTTTTATTCTTTTGTTTAGAAAATCTCTTGCAGAAAAATGCAAAAAACCTCTTTCCTTCAAAAAATCAACTATTGTGCCTTTGCCCGCTCCCAAAGTACCTGTTATTCCTATTACTATCATAAATTTAAAAAAGTTGGATTCTGTTTTTTTCTTATAGTTTATAAACTTTAAGATTAATTGGTTTTGTATTCAAATTCTATTTTGGCAAACTCTTCATTAGCCTTTACTATCTTTTCTTTTAAAGATTGTTTATAAGAGTGTATTTTTTTGTTTATGGTTTCGTCCGTCAAAGCCAAAATTTCCATAGCCATAATAGCAGCATTCAAAGCACCATTTACTGACATTACACTAACTGGAACAGCAGGAGGCATCTGCAACATAGAAAGCACAGAGTCCAAACCCTCAAAAGAAGATTTTACAGGCACTCCTATAACTGGCAAAGTGGTCTCTGCAGCTATTGCTCCGGGCAAAGCAGCCGCCATTCCTGCCGCTGCTATAATAACCTTAATACCTCTTTGCTCTGCCTTAGAGGCAAAAAGGCTTACCTCTTTTGGAGTACGATGCGCTGACAAAGCATTTATTTCAAAAGGAATTTCTTGCTCATTCAAAAACTTAGCAGCCTTTTCCATAACCGAATAATCGGAAGTACTGCCCATTATTATACTTACTTTTGGTGTCATTGTATTTTTATGAAATTTTAGAGTTAAGGTCTTTAAAATCCTAATAACATTTCAAAGACCTTAACTTTATTTAATAAATTATAATTCTTTTGCTTCTACTTTTGGAAAGTCAGTGTGAAAAATAGGATAGGTATAATCGCTTCCTAATATGTGAGTCAAAAAGTCCTTATACATAGGAGTAAAACAGAAAGTCTTTTCATCAAAATATTCCTCAGGTAAAGGACGATTGCCTATCTTACCCATATCTATTGCCGAACAATTGTATTCCTCTAGCTCATCAAAATGACAAACTTTAGACAAAACAGGCATTTTACCAAAATCTTCTCTTATCAACAAATCAACCGCTTTATCTGCAAGGGCTTGAGTCATTCTTCTATCATAGGCAGAACATTTTCCACTTCTTGGATAATAACCGGTTACTTGTGCTCTTGCGTCTATTTTTAGTTTAGCAGAAATTTCACTTGCTATTGTTCCGCTGACTCCTCCCAAACGAGCGTGTCCATATTCGTCCTGTTCGGTAGAGGCATAAACAACATCTATTGTGCCTGTTTTTTCATTGTACCAACGCACACCTTCACTTACGGGTATTACCAAAGCCTTATCAGGAGAATTTTTGTAAGCCTCATTAACCAAATCTAAGAAATGTTCTTTACGCTCTTTATTCATTTCCAACTCTGGTATAAGAGCAATAGTAGAACCTCCAAAAGTAGCCGTTCCAGTAAGCCAACCAGCATCTCTACCCATAACCTCCATAACCATTATTCTTGAATGAGATTCTGCCGTAGTTTTAAGCCTTGCTGCAAAATCCGCTATACCCAAAGCAGCAGAAGGAAAGCCTGGACAAATAACCGCATCAACCTTTTTACCATTAAACTCATGCCAAGTCAAAGTTCTAAGGTCGTTATCTATTGTTTTTGGGAACCCGATAACAGGTATTCCCTCTTGTTCGTACAAACGTTTTGCAGCTCCATTGGTGTCATCTCCTCCTATGGTAACCAAAACGTCTATTCCATATCTTTTTAAGTTACGCATTACCTGAGGCACTCTATCTTCAGGATTTTTCTTTGAAGGAAACGGATTGGTTCTAGATGAGCGCAAAGCAGTACCTCCATAAAGAGGATTATAAGGCTTGTGAGTCAAATCAACCACATCACCCTCTCCTAACAGCCCCTTCCAACCTCTAAGTATTCCATACACTTTGAAACCGAGCATTGTTGCGCGATTTCTTATTGACTCTATACTGCTGTTGATAGCAGGAGTATCTCCTCCTCCAGAAAGAATGGCAAGAGTTTTCCCTTTAAAAAGTTTATCTTCTCTCATGATGTTTATAGTCTTAATTTAATATTACTTATAACTAAATTCTCTTGTTTTTATTGCAAAATAAAACTACTTTTGACTTTCTTTTATCTGCTCTTCCAATTCCTTATACCATTTTTCTCCAAAACGTAAAATAAGTGGCTCTTTACAATAAACATACAGAGGAGTACCCTTCTCTTGCATTGCATCAGAGCATATTTTCCAAAAATCAAAATTAACCGTATTAAATTCTCCATAATCCTTTACTCTTAAAGGATAGAGATAACAAGAAATAGGCTTAATGAAAGAAGATTTTTTTTCTAAATAAAGTTTTTGAAAGACACAGAAAAAACAACCTGTCTTTTCATCTTTAAAAGAAAATACACAATCTTTTTTGTTTATCGTTCTCGTACAAAGGTCGCCTTGTTCGTCTTGTTCGGTGAAACCTTCTTTTTTTATTATTGTTTGACTTTCTATGGGAAGCAAAGGCAATACTTTGGGGAGAAGTTTTTTTATTTCTCTTTTTTCTTGCTTTGTTATGGGCGCTCCAAAACCACCCTCCTCCACACAACATTGTCCCTTACATTTGGACAAGTTACAAGAAAATTTAATATCTCTTATATCTTCACTTAACAAACTATTACCTACAACTAACATTGCTTTACATTTTTATACAATTGCAAAGTTAATACTTTTTTTACTCTAAGGAGAATAAAAAAAGGATATACCCAAAGGTATACCCCCAAATTAAAACATTTTAACATTTTTTTTTATTTTTCCATTATAACAAGGAATTTACTCTTTGACCAGAAAGAATTTGCGTTGGTTATAATCAATTGAGTAGGTTTGTCCTCTTTATCAAAAGAATAAGAAGAAGAAGGATGAGCTGTAAGTATCTGTACTTTCTTACCATTAAGAGCTATAGTCTTCAATCTTCTTTGGTCTTCTTTGGTATATTTGTCTAATTCAGAGTCCGAAGAAACAGAAGTCTTTTTACCTATACCAAGAAAACCACCTTTGGAATTAATTATACCTTGCTCTACAAGTTCTTTCTTTGAACCAACTATATAATAAACAACATTTTTTTCGTCCTCAACTTTAAGTATATGGTCGTCTTTTTCTCTATTTTGTTGAGATAGTTCGTCCAAATTCTTATTTAAAGAAGAGATTATTATATTTTTCTTTTGCAACTCAGTAGTAAGCAATTGTATTTCTTCTTCTTGCTCAGTTATTCTTTGTTGCAATTTTTCTATGAAAGCAGTCAACTCTTTATTATTAGAGCGTGATTTTTTTAATTCTGCAGTCAAAGAGTTGATTCTTTGTTTTTGTTGATTAAGAATTTCATTAATGTCTTGTATTTGAGTTTGTATTTTAGAACGATTATTCTTGTTTAATTCTGTAGAAGCGTTACGTATAGACTCCACATTAGAGTATTTGGAAGTAACAACATTAAGGTCTTGCTCTATTTCGTTAAGTTGAGCAAATAAATCTTCCAATTCTTGATTTTTAGCATCTAAGGCCTGTTGTATAGAGTCTTGTACGGCCTTTTGATTAACCATTTTTTCTTGTGCATCTTTTTTTCCACAGGAAAAAAATAAAGTTGCAACCAACCCTAAGGCTAAAAAAATCTTTTTCATCTTATAGCGTTTTATTAGTTTATAATTAGAAATAAAACGAATTATTGTTTTGATTATTATATAAAAAATATTTTTTGATACATAAAAAAAGAACATTAGGAATAAAAGTTTTTTCCTAATGTTCTTAGTTTTTTTTTGTAAAAAAATATTACTGCACTAAAATACTTATCCTATTATCAGCCATTTCTACCATACCTCCTTGTATAGCAAAAGAAAACTGCTTATCAGTTTTATCTGTCAAAATTATTTCACTCTTAACCAGAGCCGAAACTATTGGAGCATGATGTTCAAGAATTTCAAACTTACCATTCAAACCTTGCAGTTTCACACTTTTAACCTCTCCTTCATAAAGTAATTTTTCTGGCGATAATATTTTTATTTCCATATTATTTGACAGTTTAAGAAAATTATTTATTGGCTTGTTGCAACATTTTTTCACCCTTAGCAATAGCCTCTTCTATAGGTCCTACCATATTAAAGGCTGCTTCTGGTGTATTATCTACTTCTCCATCAAGAATCATTTTGAAACCTTTGATAGTATCTTTTATATCTACAAATTGGCCCGGTATTCCACTAAATTGTTCTGCAACAAAGAAAGGCTGAGACAAAAATCTTTGTACCTTTCTTGCACGAGCAACAACAAGCTTATCCTCATCACCCAATTCCTCTATACCAAGTATGGCAATGATGTCTTGTAATTCATTGTAACGTTGCAAAATTTGTTTTACTCTTTGTGCTGTTTGATAGTGTTCTTTACCCAAAACATCTTCCTTTAAAATACGAGACGAAGACTCCAAAGGGTCTACGGCAGGATAGATTCCCAAGGAAGCTATCTTACGAGAAAGTACTGTTTGTGCATCAAGGTGAGTAAATGTAGTGGCAGGAGCAGGGTCGGTTATATCATCTGCAGGCACATAAACAGCCTGCACAGAGGTTATACTTCCTCTTTTGGTAGAGGTGATTCTTTCTTGCATTGCTCCCATCTCTGAGGCTAAAGTAGGCTGGTAACCCACTGCTGAAGGCATACGTCCCAAAAGAGCCGAAACTTCACTGCCCGCTTGCGTAAATCTAAATATATTATCTATAAATAAAAGAATATCTTTACCCATTGCCTCACCTTCTCCATCTCTGTAGTACTCTGCCAATGTTAAACCCGACAAAGCAACTCTTGCCCTTGCTCCCGGCGGTTCGTTCATCTGACCAAAAACAAGGGTACATTTACTATCTTTCAAAGTTTGCATATCTACCTTTGACAAATCCCAACCTCCTTGTTCCATAGTCTTACGAAACTCTTCGCCATAATTGATAACACCACTCTCCAACATATCTCTAAGCAAATCGTTTCCCTCTCTTGTTCTTTCTCCTACACCGGTAAAAACAGATTGGCCCGAGTAGTTCAAAGCAATGTTGTGTATCATCTCCATAATAAGCACTGTTTTACCCACACCAGCACCGCCAAACAAACCTATTTTTCCTCCTTTGGAATAAGGTTCTATAAGATCTATGGCTTTAATACCAGTAAACAAAACTTCGCTATCGGTGGATAATTCCTCAAATTTTGGAGCATCTCTATGTATAGGATAAGATTTATTGGCTTTAACAGAAGGCAAACCATCTATTGTCTGACCTATAACATTAAACAATCTACCATTTATGTCTTCTCCAACTGGCATTGTTATAGGCTCACCCAAATTCTCCACTTCTAAACCTCTTTGCAAACCATCAGTTGAGTCCATAGAAATACATCTGACAGTATTCTCTCCTAAGTCTTGCTCTACTTCCAAGATAAGATATGTACCATCTTCCTTCTTTACTCTCAAAGCATCATATATTTCAGGCAACTCAACTCCTTCCTCAAACCTCACATCTATCACCGCTCCTATTATCTGAGAAATTTTTCCTCTGCTTATTACTTCCATTATATAATAGTTTTTGTAGTTTCTTAATTAAAGATTTGTCTTGCAAAAATAATACCATTTTTTTTGATAAGAATATTTTTTTAGAATTAGACAAAAATTTTTATTACAAAAAAAGCGAGGGTTTATAAAACCACTCGCTTTCTTGTTTGGGAATCAAAAGAAATTTTACTTAACAACTATGTTAACTATTTTTCCTTTGACAAAAATTATTTTTACCAATTCTTTTCCCTCAAGGTGATTTTTTAGTTGCTCGTTATGCAGTACTTCTTGTTTAATTTCCTCTGCGTCTTTGTCTAAAGAAAATTCTATAAAGGCACGTGTCTTACCATTTATGGAAATAGGGTATCTATAATCCGAGTCCTTCAAATATTCTTCTTCGTATGAAGGGAAATGAGCATATGTAATAGTTTGTTCTTCTCCCATCAACGACCAAAGTTCTTCTGCTATATGAGGAGCAAAAGGAGCAATCAAAACGCACAGAGGTTTGAGTATGGCTTTTTTATGGCATTTCTTTTCTGTCAATTCATTACACATTATCATAAAGTTGCTTACACATGTATTCAAAGAAAATCTTTCAATATCATCCTCTATTTTCTTTATACCTCTATGAAGCACTTTTAACTCTTCTTTTGTTGGCTCATCATCTGTAAGACAAAGACCATTCTCTCCCACATACAAACGCCAGAATTTTTTCAGAAAACGGCTCACTCCCTCTATACCTTGAACATCCCAAGGCTTAGACTGCTCTATAGGTCCCAAAAACATCTCGTACAAACGTAAAGTATCAGCACCATATTTTTCTACAAGATAATCCGGGTTGATAACATTGTAAAGACTTTTAGACATTTTTTCAATCTCTTTACCACATATATACTTACCATTTTCCAATATAAACTCAGCCTCCTTAAACTCTTCTCTCCATTGTCTTAAAGACTCTATATCAACTACATTATTTGTAGCATCTACCAATGAAATATCTATATGAATAGCATCAGTTTTATAATCATTTCTTAGATTATAAGAAACATATTTTTCCTTTGCTTCATTGCTGTTACCTTCTTGTTTTATTCTATAAACAAAACAACTCTTGCCTTGTATCATACCTTGATTTATCAAACGTTGATAAGGCTCATCTTTACAACAAATACCTATATCAAACAAAAATTTGGTAACAAATCTTGAATAAAGTAAATGTCCTGTTGCATGCTCCGAACCTCCCACATATAAGTCTACATTTTGCCAATAGTTGTTGGCTTGATGAGAACATAATTCGTTATCATTGTGAGGGTCCATATATCTTAAAGAATAAGCATTTGAGCCTGCAAAACCCGGCATAGTGTTTGTTTCATAAGGAAAGCCCTCTGCTGTATGCCAATTTTCTGCCCTTGCCAATGGAGGCTCTCCATTTTCGGTAGGCAAATAAGACGATACTTCAGGCAATAATAAAGGCAAATCCTCTGTTTCTAAAACCTCAGGTATTCCATCTTTGTAATAAACAGGGAAAGGCTCTCCCCAATATCTTTGACGTGAAAAAATAGCATCTCTCAAACGATAGTTGGTTGTAGCATAACCAAGTTTATGCTTTTCTATGTAATCAATAGCCTTATTTATAGCCGCTTTAACCTCTAAACCATTCAAAAAGCCACTGTGTATCATTCTTCCTTCCTTAGCATCTCTACTTTCTTTCCAAGTATAGGTATTGCTTTCTTGCATACCCTTAGGCAAAACTACTTCTATAATAGGAAGCATAAATTTCTTTGCAAAAGCGAAATCTCTACTATCGTGTGCAGGTACTGCCATAATGGCTCCGGTACCATAACCCATTAAAACATAATCAGAAACATAAATAGGTATTTGTTGTTTGTTTACGGGATTTATAGCGTATGCTCCAGTAAAAATACCTGTTACTTGCTTAATATTTGCTTCTCTTTCTCTTTCAGAACGTGATTTGGTCTGTTCTATATAATGTTTTACCTCTATTTGATAATTTTTTGTAGTTATTTTTTGCACCAAAGGATGCTCAGGCGAAAGTACCATAAAACTAACTCCAAAAATAGTATCTGCTCTTGTGGTAAATACCTCCAAAGTTTCTTCATGATCTTTAAGGGGAAAATAAACTGCACAACCTCTACTCTTACCTATCCAATTACGTTGTATCTCTTTTATACTATCGCTCCAATTTACAGCATCCAAACCTTGCAAAAGTCTTTCTGCGTATGCGGTTATTCTCAATGACCATTGTTGCATAGGTTTTCTTTCTACAGGATAACCTCCTCTTACACTTGTACCATTAATAACCTCATCATTAGCAAGTACAGTACCAAGTTTTGCACACCAGTTGACCATGGAAACAGATAGATAAGCCAAACGATAATTCATCAATATATCGCTTTTTTCATTCTTAGAATAAGCATTCCACTGCTCTGCTGTAAAATCAAGTGCTTTGCTTTGTGCTACATCTATATTTTGACTACCATACTCTTCAAAATGTTTGATAAGGTCTTCTATTGGTTGTGCTTTTTGAGTTTTATTTGAATAATAAGAATTAAATAATTGAATAAAAGTCCATTGTGTCCATTTGTAATAGTTGCTATCACAAGTCCTAACCTCTCTATCCCAATCGTATGAAAGCCCTATTTGGTTGAGCTGTTGTTTGTAGCGTGCTATGTTTTTTTCTGTCGTAATAGCAGGGTGTTGCCCTGTCTGTATGGCATATTGTTCAGCAGGCAAACCGTATGCATCAAAACCCATTGGGTGCAAAACATTAAAACCCTTTAATCTTTTGTACCTTGCAAAAATATCCGAAGCAATATAACCTAAAGGATGTCCAACATGCAATCCTGCCCCACTCGGATAAGGAAACATATCCAAAACATAGTATTTTTCTTTGCTATTATCAATCTCGGTTTTAAAGGTTTTGTTTTCTGCCCAAAACTTCTGCCATTTCTTTTCTATATCATTAAAATTATATTCCATAACACGTATTACAATTTTTTGCAAAGTTACAACTTTTCAATAAACAAACTTAACTTTTCTTTTAGTAGTATTAACAATAAAAAAAGCAAGCACTTTCCACAAATGCTTGCCTAATTATTAGAAAAAATATTTTTTATTTTTGTGGTCCCTCTTGGGCTCGAACCAAGGACCCCCTGATTATGAGTCAGATGCTCTAACCAACTGAGCTAAGGGACCGCTTTCGTATGCTTCGCTTCTCAAAAAGCACCTCGCTTGAAAACATTTGCAAAGGTATAGCAAAAAAATGTACTGACAAATTTTTTAAACAAAAAAATGCAATAAAATTTTATTGTTACTATTTAATAATCTTATTATCAATAAAATAAAATTTCAATAAATTATCTATAATATAGTGTCTTTGTGCAGAAATCATTATCTATAAATTACAAGTACAGCAATTAATTTTTCGCGAGTTTGCTTGTATTTGGAAAGATTAGTATAGAAAAATAAGAGCAAAACCTTTATAAAATCATCCTTTGGATATGGTTTTGCTCTTATAAAATAAATTCTATCTGTGCCAAGTCTTTTTCAACTTATGCAAACAACAGATAAAGTCTATTATAAAACACAGAGTTACACTTGTAAAAATGCAGTACCCCAACGCTCCACTGCCGCTTTTTCCAACTGTTCTCTAAAGTCTGGATGAGCTATTGAGATTATAAGTTTAGCTCTTTGTTGCATAGTTTTTCCATATAGGTCTACAACTCCATACTCTGTTGCAAAATAATGCATATGGTAGCGGGTAGTATCCACGCTTGCTCCTTGTTTAAGATATGGTACTATTTTGGTTTCACTTTTATTGGTAATAGAAGGCATTGCCATAATAGCCTTTCCACCCTCTGAACGAGAGGCACCATACATAAAATCAACTTGTCCACCAACACCAGAGAACAATTTCATTCCTATACTATCAGCACAAACTTGCCCTGTTATATCTATTTCTATACAAGAATTAATGGCAGTCATCTTTGGTTGCTTTGCTACAACAAAAGGGTCATTAGTATAGGAGCATTGCATCATTAGTACATCTTTATTGTTGTTGACAAAATCATAAAGTTTATTGCTACCCATAAGGAAGGTAGAAACCATTTTGCCTTTATCCAAAACCTTGTTGCTTCCATTTATAACACCTTTCTCCACCAAAGGCAAAACACCATCAGAAAACATCTCCGTATGAACTCCGAGATTTTTGTGGCCTCCAAGTTGGGCAAGTATAGCATTTGGTATAGTGCCTATACCCATTTGCAAACATGCTCCATCCTCTATAAGAGTAGCACAATTTTTCCCTATCTGCATAGAAATCTCATCCAAAGGGGCCATATGAGCGGGAAACAAAGGGTAATCAGCCTCAACAAACATATCAATTTTATCCATAGGTATCATAGCATCGCCAAAACAACGAGGCATTTGAGGGTTTATCTCTGCAATAACGCATTTTGCAACATCCATTGCACCCAAAGTATCAGCCACAGAGGTACCCAAAGAAACCATTCCGTTTTCATCCGGCGTAGAAACCATTATCATCAAAACATCACAAGGCAAATAACCTTTTCTGTACAAGGTAGGTATCTCCCCAAGAAAAACAGGTATATAATCTCCTCTACCCTCCTGCACAGATTTTCTAACATTTTTACCAATAAAAAAGGCCTCATGCATGAATATACCCTCAAATTCAGCATCAGTATATGGTGCAGGACCTTCAGTATGCAAATGATGTATGCGTACATCAGAAAACTCTCTATTTTTACCTCTTTCACACATTGCCGCTATAAGAGTTTGCGGAGCAGCAGCAACACAACCTATATGTATATGGTCGCCAGATTTGATTACCTTAACAGCCTCTTGGGCAGTTATTGTCTTATAGGATTTTGTCATAATACCATTAAATTTATCTTTATTTTATCATTCTCCAAAACTTAGTCGTGGCAAAGATAAATAAAAATCATAGAATTATAAAATAAATATACAAAAAAGTATTTTATAGTATAAGATTTTGCTATTCTCCTAAAATATATTACCTTTGCAATATCTTATCAAACAAAAAGATAAGAAAAAGTAACGGAAGCGTTATATGTTTATACTTGTGTATAGAAATGCCTGAGAAACATTATATTGAATGCAAGTTTAACATGAGACAAGTTCCAATTAACGCCTTATGGCGTGGAATCTTGCTATAGTTATATCTTCATTCAAAGGTTATTTTCTCAGGAACCTCTATACAGAGATATAAAATATAGGTGGTTTCACGCTTTCTTTTTCGTAATCAAACATATGTTATTAAAGGATAACATTTCTTTGAGAAACCACAAAGGAAAAAAATAATTATGAGAGTAATTAGAATTATTTTTGTTGTATTTGTATTATTTACAACAATTTGTGCTACAGCACAAACAAGCACAAAGCAAGAAAAAGGTGTTACAACATTTCTTGGCATTCCTGTAGATGGGACAAAACAAGCAATGATTCAAAAACTAAAAAACAAAGGTTTTACCTATGACGCAAAAGCAGATGTATTAAAAGGTGAGTTTAACGGACGCGATGTAAAAATATCTGTAGTAACTAATAAAAATAAAGTATACAGAATAGTTGTAAATGATGCTAATTATACAATAGATGAATCACAAATAAAAAAAAGATTTAATAATTTATGCGAACAATTTAAAAACAATCCAAAATATATTTATTACGGAGATTTCACTATAGCTGAAGATGAGGATATTTTGTATGAAATGACAGCAAACCATAAAAGTTATGAAGGATATGTTGTCCAAATAAGCAAAGAATATTTAGTAGATTTAGGACTAAAAGTTGCAAACGGTGAAATCAAACAGGAAGGTAACAAATATATAGATACAAAAACAGGAAAAAAAATAGACCTTGAGGAAATCGCAATGAATAAAGTTGTATGGTTTACAATAAGCGATGACTTCGGTAAATACGGTATTACAATATACTACGAAAATGGTTACAACAAATCTAAGGGTGAGGATTTATAAAATGTTTTACAAGTTATACTAGATTAACATAGGTTATTATAAAAATAAGCAAAAAAGGAGAATAACATTAAAGTTATTCTCCTTTTTACTTATAGTATTAAAGAAAATACTTACTCTGATACAACTTCAAATTCAAATTCCGCTTTAATGTCTTTATAAACATTAACCACAGCACTGTATTTGCCAAGTTCCTTTATAGCATCTCCCTTGATAAATATCTTCTTTCTATCAACGTCTATATTTTGTTGCTCTTTGATAGCATCAGCCAATTGTATGCTATTAACAGAACCATATATTTTGCCGTTTTCACCAGCCTTAGTAATTATTTTTATATTGTTGATAGCAGATATTTTCTCTGCAAAAGCCATAGACTCTTCTCTTATTTTTTCCTCTTTTCTTGCTTTTTGACGAATATTTTCTGCCAAAACTTTCTTTGCAGAAGGAGTCGCTATTATAGCAAAACCGCGAGGTAGAAGGTAATTATTTGCATATCCGTCTTTAACGGTAACTATTTCGTCTTTGTAACCAACATGGTTAACGTCTTGTTTCAATATGATTTCCATATAATTATCCTCCTTTTTTATTATTTTAATAAGTCTGCTACATATGGCATAAGAGCAAGATGTCTTGCACGTTTAACGGCTTGAGCCACCTTTCTCTGATACTTGCGAGATGTTCCTGTAATTCTTGCAGGAAGTATCTTGCCTTGCTCGTTTACAAATTTCAAAAGAAAATCTGCATCCTTATAATCTATGTACTTGATACCACTTTTTTTGAAACGACAATATTTTTTTCTTTGTGTTTCAAGTTTAATAGGGGTTAAAAATTTTATTTCGCTATCGTTTGCCATAATTACTCCTCTATTTTTACTTCTTGTTTAACAACTTCTTCTCTTTTTTCTTTGTTTTCTGCGGCTTTTTGTTGTGATTTCAAACCACCGTTTCTTCTTTTTTCATTGTATGCTACTGCATATTTGTCCAAAGATACCGTAAGAAAACGCAACAAACGTTCATCTCTCTTGTAAGCAGTTTCAAGTTTTGCTATCAAAGAACCCTCAGCCTTAAATTCTATAAGGTAATAGTAACCAGAGGTCTTCTTTTGTATAGGGTAAGCCAACTTTCTCATACCCCATTTGTTTTCATCCACGATTTCAGCACCGCCTTCTTTCAAAAGGTTTAGATACTTTCCCACCGTTTCCTTTATCTGGTCGTCAGATAAAACGGGAGTCATAATGAAAACGGTTTCATACTGTTTCTTCATCTTTAACTAACTTTTTTATTAGACATTTAATCTCTTATTTTGAATTTGCAAAAGTATATATATTTTTTTATATGACAAAATAAATTAACATTTTTGTTTTGAAATTAGTGTTTTTGTATAAGCAAAACCATAGCATAATCAAACGAAAAGAGCACCGATTCTATAACCGATGCCCCTTTGAAGTATTAACCTTAAAAATATATGACATTATGTTTAATTCACATTTGCAAAATTACAACCACTTTACATTCTGCACAATACTCAAAAGTTGGTATTTTTCACCTAATAAATTGAGTATCTTACTTAACCATAATGACCAAGAGCCTTGAGTTTTTCCAAAACTCACTTGTAGACTCTATTTTTATAGAAGTAGCCTTGTTGACTCCTCCCTGCAAGGTATATGAGGCAGTAGGATGAGGAGTTATCAATTTTACCTTACCACCGGTTAAAGGTATTTCATCTACATTTCTCATATCTATTTTTTGCATATTATCTACGTTGCTATTAGCAGCAAGAGTAAGAGTTTTGCCTATACCTATAAAACCACCCTCAGCATCTATAACTCCAGCTTTCTTTAACTCTTTTTTTGTACCTACTATAAAGTATGCCGAATACCTTTCATCCTCCAATTTACTCAATTCAGATTTGTTCTTTTTTGCTTCTTGTTGCAAATTTGCCACCTGAGAATTAAGGTCGGATATGTTTGCATTTTTCTCTTGCAATTGTTTTGTAAGGTTAAGTATTTCGCTTTCTCTATCACTCAACCTGCCATTAAGCAATACAAGTTGCTCTTGCAAACGTTTGTTTTCTGCAAAAGAGTTTTTTTGTCTATTAAGACTATACTGCAGAGCCTTTATTTTTTCTTTATCTGTGGCTATCATATCAGCCATAGCATTGATTTTCTCTACTATGCTTTTTGCCAATGTTTCATTGTTGCCTTCCATATTGTTGGTTATACTTTGCAACTCTGTATACTGCGATGCAAGGTCATTAAGGCTGTTGTCTATATCTTTCATTTGCGAAAGCATAGTTTCTATTTCATTTTTTTGAGCAGTAACCAATGAGCCAAAAGAATCTTTTAAATGTTGCTCTCTCAATTCTTGTTCTTTCTTACTCGTACAAGAAAACAACAAGCAAATATTGGCTACAATTAATACAAGTGTAAATACTTTTTTCATAACAACTTATTTTTTTATTAAACTTATCTATATATTCTTGCTTAATTCTGCTTAATTATATCGGCAGGGTTTTGCATAGTGTCTATTTGTATCATACGCTTAGCGTCTTCTACCCGAGGAGAGTTTGGATGTTTTGCTATATATTCCTCAAAAGCCTCAATGCTCTTTTCCACATTATCACAAACTTCCTTATAATATACACCCTTAAAAAATCTCGCTGCTCCTACATAATTGCTATTAGGAAATCTTTGAATCAAACGATTAAGACAATCTATAGCCTTATTACAATTTTGCATATTAGCATAAACCTCCGACATCTTGTAAAGGTAGAAAGCACTCATTGTATCATCTGGATAATTGGCAACATATTGATTACAAAGGTTTATAAGCGTATCTGCCTTTTGTTTATCCAAAGCCAAAGGATTAGAGACCATACTTTTGGAATAGGCTTCTATTTGATTTTGTTTTTCTTTTTGAGGGTCAATAGGTTGTTGTTTATCACTCTGACAAGCAAACAATGACAACAAACAAAGACTTAGACAAAATAATTTACTTAATCTTTTCATAATTACTTAACCATTTTATAAGCAGGATGTACCTTATTATTTGTTATATCATTCAATTTTTTCTTCAAAAAGGCTCTTCTCATATTGGACAACCTATCAGTAAAAACTTTACCATTCAAATGGTCAAATTCATGCTGAAAAACTCTTGCCCTTATGCCTTCTAATTCCTCTATATGTTCATTAAAATCTGTATCAAAATACCTTACCTTGACTTTGTTTTTACGAATAACAACCTCATTAATACCGGGCAAAGAAAGACAACCTTCCTCAAATTTTTCGTCTTCTCCTCCTATTTCCAAAACCTCAGGGTTAATCATCGCTCGTTTAAATCCCTCCCCCTCTGGATAGTCATCTTTAAAAGGGTCGGCATCTATAACCAAAACAGAAATAGATAAATTAACCTGAGGAGCAGCCAAGCCCACTCCATTTGCCTTATACATTGTCTCAAACATATCCTCCACAAGTTGCTTAATATTAGGATAAGTCTCGTCTATATCTTTCGTCTTTATTCTTAAAACCGAATGTCCATAACCAACTATAGGTAATATCATAGTAACGTAATATATTTTTTTAATCCTCGCTCTTATTTTCTGTCTGATTGTGTTGTTCTATATGAGATATATTATTGCGTCCTCTTCCCTTATACATTTCCATAAAATCTTGTAAGATAAGTACCGCACTAACCTCATCTATCAAACTTTTATCTTGTTTTTTTCTTTTTTTAAGTCTCGATTTTGCTATGGTTTGAGAGGCTATTTTGCTTGTATACCTCTCATCTATCATATAAATATCCATCTCAGGGAAAGCCTTAGATAAATTGTCCACAAAAAGCATAACAGCTTTTGAAGACTGAGATGGCGTGTTGTCCAACTGCTTTGGGTTGCCTACCACAATCATATCTACTTCCTCTTTTGAAAAATAATCTGTCAAATAATTGAAAATATCCATTGGAGAGACTGCAGTTAATTTTGTAGCAATAACTTGCATATAATCACTTATTGCCAAACCTATTCTCTTTTCTCCATAATCTATTGCTAAAATTCGTCCCATTATAACAACATCTTTACTTTTCTAATTGCAAAGTTAATATATTTTTAAATAACATTCAAAAAAAAACACTCAAAATTGACTAAAGTCATTTAAGGTTAGCACAGGTACAACCTGTTTTATAGGGCAGAGCCGTTAAAAAAATGTAACGGCTTTGCCCTATCACATCCCATACTAACCTATGCTAACTCATAAAAACCCTTGCTAACCTATAAAAAGTAGTGGCTCTACCCTATAAAACAGGCTGTGTATGTAACCCATGCTAACCTATCGAAAAAACAAAAAAAAAACGAAAAAAAATAACAAAAAGAAAAAATAAAAAATCGGTTTACTGATTATCAATGAGTTACAAATAAAAAGTGTGCACGCGTTTG
>CAZVEO010000051.1:0-17893 GCA_964626385.1 uncultured Bacteroidaceae bacterium | reverse complement strand
CGTTTCGAGAAATCGAAACGAAGATTCGTCGAAATAAAACGAAGATTCATTTTTGCAAAATCCCGATTTGAAAAAATTTTTCTTCAAAAAAACCTTCGAAAATGCTGATTTTCAAGAAAAATGCCCATTTTTGCCCCTTCTAAAAAGGTTAAGTAATTGATAATCAGTAGTAGCACCCTTGTTTTTTGCTTTTAAATAGGTATTTACGCGATTTTCCGAAATTTTTTTTTACCTCTTTTTTTTGATAATTTAGCATAAGTTATTATGAGTTATTTAAGGTTAGAGCCTGAGGCTACAGGCATAGCCTGTTTCTAAGGGCATAGCCATTAAACATTGTAATACGCTTTGCGTCTATTCTACCTTATAAAAAGTTATAATAACCTATGCTAACTTATCACAACTTATAAAAAACTATTTTGACAAAAAAAATAATAATAAGTTTGTCAACTTGGAAAAATGTTTTATCTTTGCAAACTCAAAATGAGTAAAGATTATATGTTTGAGAAGAGGGATTATATTATTCAGATAAGCAAAATGAAAAGAGGTGAAAATCTTTACAATTTGTTGGTGAATAAGGAGTTATTTGAAAGTTTTGATTGCAAAGAGTTTGAGGCCGTTAATTGCGAGGTAAGTATCAGAGGAGTTAAGAGTGAGAGAATGATTGAGTTTTATTTTGGCTTTAAAGGCAGTATGAAATTGATTTGTTCTCGCTGTTTAGCAGATTTGGTTTTACCTATTGGCAAGAAAACCCAACTTTATGTAAAATTTGGGCAAGAGTACTTGGAGCCAGATATTAGCGAGATAATAATTCCAGAAAATCAAAATGATATAGACCTTTCTTCCTATATATATGAAGAACTCAGATTGGAGTTGCCTATTTCTCCCGTACATAGTAATAGGGGAGAATGCGACAAAGAGATGATAAACTTGCTTTCGGTACAAAATGCCGATGGCAAGGTGGAAGAAAAAGATTTTGACCCGCGTTGGGCAAAGTTAAAAGAGTTAATAAAATAATAAAAAAGTAGAATAAAATGCCACATCCAAAACACAGGTTTTCTCAAACGAGAACAGCGAAAAGAAGAACACACGATAAGGTTGAAGGTGTACAGTTAGCAAATTGTTCAAACTGCGGTGCAGTTGTTGAATCTCACAGAGTATGTCCAGAGTGCGGACATTATAGAGGCAAATTGGCTATTGAGCGTAGCCACGACAAAGATGCTAAATAAAACTCTCATAAAGTGAGAATAGGTTTAGATGCTATGGGTGGCGATTTTGCACCCAAGGCAGTGGTGCAAGGTGCTTTAAAGGCAAAGCAAGAGTTGTCTGACGAGGATGTTATTGTTCTTTTTGGCAATCAAAGTCAGATTGAGCAAATAATATTTGAGCAGGGAGCCGATAAGCAAGCAATTGAGATTATTGATTGTTCGGAGGTCGTTGATATGCACGATTCTCCTATAAAGGCTTTTAAAGAAAAGCCAAATTCTTCTTTGTCTGTTGGTTTTGCCTATCTAAAGAAAGGACTTATTGATACTTTTGCCTCGGCTGGTAATTCGGGCGCTATGCTTGTAGGTACTATGTATAGCGTAGGACTTATGGAAAATGTTTTGCGACCTTGTCTTGCTGCTCTTATACCAAAAGCCACAGAAGGAGTTACTGTTTTGTTGGACGTTGGTGTTGATACAGATACCAAGCCAGAGGTACTCTATCAGTTTGGGCTTTTGGGTAGTTACTATGCAGAGAAAGCCTTAGGTATAGCAAATCCAAGAGTGGGTTTGCTTAACATTGGCGAAGAAGAGGGTAAAGGCAATTTGCAAAGCAAAGCAGCGTATCAGTTAATGAAAGATGGAGCATATAACTTTGTAGGTAATGCTGAACCTTCGGAAATATTTAAGGACAATGTAGATGTTGTGGTTTGTGATGGTTTTGTGGGCAATCTTTTGATGAAAAATGTAGAGTCCTTTGCAAGAACCATTGCAAAACGAGGCTTAGTAGATGATTTTATCGCAAGATTTAATTATGAAATCTATGGAGGACTTCCTCTTTTGGGTGCCAATGGTGTTGTTATCATAGGTCATGGCATATCAAATGATAAGGCAATAAAATCTATGATACTTCAGTCTAAAAAGATTTATAACTCAAAGATTGTAGAGGCTTTGAAACAAGTTTTACAATCTAACAATTAAAAACTTTGTTTTTTTACTATGTCAAAAATAAGAGCAATTATAACTGCTACAGAAGGTTATGTACCAAAAGATGTTATAGATAACGAAATGTTGTCCAAAATGGTAGATACCTCTGATGAGTGGATAATGTCGCGTATAGGAATAAAGACTCGTCATATACTTAAAGGAGAATTGGGTCCATCTGATATGGGTAAGATAGTAGTGGATAATATATTGGAAAAGAAAAATCTTTCTCCTGATGATATAGAGTTAATTATTTGTTGTACTGTTACTCCAGATATGCAGTTTCCAGCCTCTGCTAATATTATAGCAGATAAGTGTAACATACGTAAAGGCTTTGGTTTTGACTTACATGCAGGTTGTTCTGGGTTTATTTATGGTATAACCACAGCAAGCAAGTACATAGAGGCAGGTATGGTCAAAAAGGCAATAGTTATAGGAGCTGAGAAAATGACCTCCATAGTAGATTATCAAGACAGAGCAACTTGTCCTATATTTGGAGATGCTGCGGCGGCGGTGCTGTTGGAGGCTTCGGAGGATGAGAATTTTGGAGTAATGGACTCCGTGTTGTATGCTGATGGTGTGGGAGTAAAGCATTTGCATCAAGTAGCTGGCGGTTCTTGTAGGCCTGCAACTATAGACACTGTAATGAATCGTCAACATTTTATTTATCAAGAAGGACAAGCAGTATTTAAATGGGCGGTTGTTAAAATGGCAGAGTCCACAGAGGAGTTGTTGAAAAGAAATAATATGCAGAAATCAGATATAGATTTTCTTTTGCCCCATCAAGCCAACCTTAGAATAATAAAAGCTACAGGTGAGCGTTTGGAATTAAAACCAGAACAAGTACTTATCAATATAGATAGGATGGGCAATACTACTTCGGCAACCATACCTATGCTTATGTATGAAAATCAACATAGATTTAAAAAAGGCGACAATTTAATATTGACTGCTTTTGGCGCAGGTTTTACTTGGGGAGCTGTTTTGGTAAAATGGGCTCTTTAACACTTACTTTTTTAGGAACAGGAACTTCACTTGGTGTACCTATAATAGGTTGCCATTGTGAAGTTTGTTTGTCTAAGGACAAAAGAGATAAGAGACTACGCACTTCGGCTATTATAGAATCTGGGCAAGGAACGAGAATCTGTATAGATGCCGGACCGGATTTTCGTTATCAGATGCTTAGACAACAAATAGAGTATTTGGATGCTGTGCTTATCACCCACGAACACAGGGACCACACGGCAGGTTTGGATGACCTTAGGGCTTTCAATTACTTACAGCAAAGACCTATGGACATATATGCAAATAAAGAGGCTTTAAATGGTATGAGAAAAATGTATTACTATGTTTTTGAAAATTCTCATTACCCTGGCATACCCGAATTTAATTTGCATGAAATAGATGCTTTTACAAGTAGAACTTTCAAAATTAAGGAATTGGATATTCTACCAATAAAAGTAATGCATGCTAAACTACCAACTTTGGCTTATAGAATAGGCTCTTTGGCTTATATAACGGATGCTAAAACTATTGCTCCCTCTCAAGAAAAAAAACTTTATGGAGTAAAAACATTGGTGGTAAATGCTTTAAGGCGGCAGGAGCATTTTGCACATTTTACAATAAATGAAGCCCTTGCTTTGATAGAAAGAGTACAGCCACAGGAGGCTTATTTTACTCATCTTAGCCACGAGATAGGACCATACGAAGGCTTTGAAGAAAAATATTTACCTAATAATGTACATTTGGCTTACGATGGTTTAAAGATTAGTGCAGAATATTAGACTTTTTTCTTTATATTCTAAAAAAACATTTTCCTAAAATAAAAAAAAATAATTCTATGAAAGTAATAGATATTATAAAGGCATTAGAACAAGTTGCTCCTTTGTCTTGGCAAGAGAGTTATGACAATGCCGGGTTGATAATAGGCAATAAAGAGCAGGAAGCAAGCGGAGTATTGATTTGTTTGGATGTTTTTCCTTCTACCCTACAGGAGGCAATAAAAAACAATTGCAATTTAATAATTTCTCATCATCCTTTTATTTTCAGAGGAATAAAAAAACTTGTATACAACAGTGATATTGATAATATTCTTTCATTGTCCTACAAAAACGATATTTCTATTTATGCAAGTCATACCAATATAGATGTTTGTTCCTTGGGTGTCAACTATATGTTGGCAAAAACTTTGGAATTAGAAAATATTCGTCCTTTGCAAAAATCAAAACAAAATGAGGAGGACAATTATTTGGGGTTGGGAGCAATAGGAGAGTTGCCTAAGGGTATGAAAGGAAGAGTTTTTTTTGATATTGTAAAACAAAAACTCAATTTAGCAGTCATTAGATATGCGGGAGATTTGGACAGAGAAATAAAACGTATAGGACTTTGTGGTGGAGCAGGAGCGGAGTTTGTGCAGGAGGCAATAGAAAATAATTGTGATTGTTATCTTACTGGCGATGTAAAATACCATGAGTTTCTAAGCATAGAAAACAAATTATTATTGGCTGATATAGGGCATTTTGAGAGCGAGCAGTTTATTATGCAACGTTTTAAAGAAATAATAAACAATGCTTTTGCTCAATTGAGTAATATAATAATTTCAAAACAAACAAATAGGGTTAAATTCTATTAACTGCTTTTTCTTTTCTTTTACATAAAATAAAAAAGTTAGACGAGTCTCATCACCTCGTTTAACAGAAGTTAATTCATAAATCCAATAAATGATGAGTTTTATCTCATGTAAATCTCTTTATCACTCTACCTCTCTATATAATAAAGACAACAAAAGCACACGTTCCCCTTAGTCAAAGAACTTTAACATATGTGGTTTGTTTTTTGGATGTTGGTTTCTATATAGTGAACGATATGTCACTGCATATCATAAACGACTATTGTTGCTTTATCCACATAGACAAACGCAACATTGTATCTTTTATTGTATATTATTGAAAAAAAAAGTTAAAAATTTAATCTAAAATTTTGAGTTTGTTTTATAAACATATTTTAGGGTAAGGAGATTCATTGCATTTGGAGAAAGATTGTGAATATTTTTTTGAGTGAAGCGTAACACCTCATCATAATACAAGACAACAATGGGAGCCTCTTGCATTATAATTTTGTTCATTTTTTTATAAAGTTCTTTGCGTTTGTTTTTATCTGTTTCTTTGCAAGCAAGCAAATAAAGTTTGTCATATTTTTTATTTTTGAAATGAGTGTAATTTGGACCATCGGGAGCAAAATTTTTTGAGTAAAATAGAGAAAGATAATTCTCCGCATCTGGATAATCGGCAATCCAAGAGCCTCTAAACCAATTTGCTCTGCCTTGTGCCATCATTTGCCTAAGTTCTGCAGGAGGATAAACATCTATTTTAACATTTATATCCAAAAGTCCCAATTGTTGCTGAATAAATTTGCATAAGTCCAAATAAGAAGATGTTGTTGCAAGTCTTATAACGGGTTTTTCTTTGTAGTAATTGGCTTGTTGTAGGAGTTTTTTTGCTTTTTGCGGGTCATAAGTGTAAGCCAAAGTTGAGTCCATAAATTCCTCCCCCATACCTTTTGGTATTATGCCATATTCTCCAGCTGTGCCTATGTTATTACGCAAATATTTTATCATAGCCTTGCGGTCAAAACCATAGTTGATGGCTTGACGCAAAAGTTTATTATTCAAAGGACTGTTATTAGTGTTGTCCATATAAAAGCCCAAATATTCTGTATTTAGGTAAGGAAGTTTTTGAAGATTTATTTTGTTTTTGTACTTGGGTTGTAACTCTCCTTGATGTGTCAGTATTTCGTCCTTGTAGTTTGCGTCTATACCAGAAAGAAAATCTATATTTCCCTTTATAAATTCTAATAATACACTTTGTTTATCTACTATAAAACTGACATTTATAGCATCTAAATAAGGTAAAGGTTTATTATTTTTATCTTTTTCAAAATAGTTTTCATTTTTTACTAAGACTAACTTTACTCCTTCTTTCCAATACTTAAAACAAAAAGCTCCTGTACCCACAGGGTTTTTACGAAAGTCGTCTTTATAGTATTCAACAGCCTCTTTAGGTACTACAAAAGAGTAAGGCATAGTCAACAAGCCAAGAAAAGGAGCAAAAGCGTTTTTTAGTCTTATTTGCAAAGTAGAGTCATTGAGTGCAAAGAAGGAATATTTGTTATCTATTTTTTCTACATGTTCAAAAACCCATAAGCCCGGCGAGGCCACCTTTTCACTCACTATTCTATTAAAAGAAAAAACAAAATCTTGTGCTGTAACCTTTCTGGTTTCGTTTTTGAAACACTTGTTTTTATGAAAATAAACATCGTTTCTTAAATGAAAAGTATAAACAAGTCCATCGTTTGATATACTGTAACTTTTTGCTATGCAGGGTTGAATATTTAGATTGCTGTCCAATTGCAATAAACCGTTATACAATTGATTATCTACCCATATCATTGCTTGGTCTTTAGCAAAGGCGGGGTCTAAGGAAGAAAGATTGCTAATTTCGTTGTAGCGGAAAATTTGTTTGTTTGAATAATCGTTTTCCTTTTTACAAGAGGATAAAAAACATAAAACAAAAAAACAGAGATAAAGTAAAATACTTAACTTGATATTTTTATCTCTGTTTTTCATATAAATATCAAAAGAATTTGCTCTATATTATTTTTTCAAAGAATCAAAGTTTTTGCCAAAGACTCCTTCCGTTTTTTCCACAGTCATAAAAGCCTCTGGGTCTAATTGCTTGATTTGTTGCATTATTTGTACTTTTTCTCTTCTATGAACAACAACCATAAGAACTTTTGAGTCTTGTTTGCTATACCAACCAGTGGCGTTTAGGAAAGTAACTCCACGTTTTATTTCATTGCCTATAACATCGGCTATCTCGTTGTTTTTCTTTGAAAAGACAAGTATTTTATAGGTTTGTTTTCTCCCATCTATAATATAATCTATTGTAAAGGTATAAGAAACCAAAACTATTATACCATAAACTATTTGTTGTACGCCATTGCCCGGTATAAGCAAAGAGGAAAGTATAACAATGCCATCGCAAACCATAATAACATTACCCAAAGAAACATTATAAAACTTATTGAATATAAGAGCAATAACATCACTTCCTCCGCTATTGCCACCCATAGAAAGCAAAATACCTATGCCTATACCAGAGAAAACTCCTCCTATGATAGCACAAATAAAAGGTTCCATCTTGCCCAATTCTATAATGGCTGGAATATCTTGTATCTTTAACACTTGTTGAAATAAAATAAAACAAAGCGAAGTAACTACAATGCCATAAATATTACTTATTGCAAATTGTTTTCCTAAGAAATAAAAACCAAAACAAAACAATATAAGGTTAATCATAAAATTGGCTACACCTGTCGGAAAGCCTGTTGTAATGTATATAACCGAAGCCAAACCGGTTACTCCTCCTCCTATTATGTGATTTGGAATAAGAAAAATAATCCATGAAATCACATACATAAGAATGCCAAGTGCAAAAATTATATACTTACGTAAAATCTCCCAAGTAGTGGGCTTTATCAATGTGTTTGTCATCTCTGTTGATTTTTATTGTGATATCCTTGATCTAAAATTTATTCGCAAAATTACAATTTTTATTTTATTTAGCAATAAGTAAAAAACTATTCTCTAAAATAGACTCTCTTTATTCTTTGAGAAACGGAAGTAAATATTTCGTATTCTATGGTTTGCAGAGCTTTTGCTATTTTGCTGACAGGGTTATTCAAAGAGATAATCTCTACTCTATCTCCTACTCTTGCCTCTACATCAGATAAATCTATCATACACATATCCATACAAATATTACCCAAAATATTGCATTGTTTTTTATTCACATAGACAGAAAAATTTTCATTGCCCAAATGTCTATTAAGTCCATCTGCATAGCCTATGGGAATAACTCCTATACGCATAGGCTTGTGGCTAACAAATTTTCTAGAATAAGAAACGTCTTCGTTTTCCTTTATATTGCGTATTTGAGTAATGCAAGAGTAAAGGCTTGCTACATTCCTAAGGTGTTGTTGTGTTAAGGTATTGCATCCTACTCCAAACATTCCTATACCCAATCTTACCATATCAAAATGAGCAGAAGGAAAACGTATTATTGCTGCACTATTGCAAAGATGACGCATAATTTTGTAATCAAATGCAGAAACAAAACGAGAACTCAATTCTTCATACAAAGCAATTTGCTTAAGAGTATATTTGTCCAAACGTTCATTATCTGCACCATAAAGATGGGAAAAAATACTCTTAACCCTTATCTCCTTATGGGAAAGAAGATTGTTTGTCAATATTTCAATATCTCCTTTTTCAAAACCTAATCTATGCATACCCGTATCTAATTTGATATGCACATTGATAGACGTATTATAAAAACGTTCTAATACTTCAAAAGAATGTATTACAGGTTCAAGGTTAAATTCTAAAATCTTTTCCTTTGCATCTTCCTCAGGTGTCATTACCATTATAGGCAAATTTATTCCATTTTGTCTTAATTCCACACCTTCATCAGCAAAAGCAACAGCAAAATAATTAACTCCGCTATGGTTCTCTAAAAAAGAGGCTACCTCTTTGCTACCCATACCATAAGCGGAGGCCTTTACCATAGCACAAAGCATAGTATCTTTTTTCAAAAAAGAACGAAAATAATTGATATTATCGTCTAAGGCAGAAAGATTTACCTCCATATAACTTTGATGACCAAGCAAAGAGAGATGTTTTACAATGTTTTCAAAATGAAAATCTCTTGCTCCTTTAATTAATATGGTCTTGTCTTTGTAGTCTTGTCTTTTGGAGGCTAAAAGAAAGTCTTGTGTAGTTTTATAAAATGTGCTTTTAGAAAGCGAAATATATTGTTTGTTTTCGTTAAAATCTTTTCCTATCAGTACCGCTTCGGATATATGTTTGTTTTTTAATAAGGTATTTATATTTTTATAAAGGGATGTTTTGTCCAAAGAGGTTTGTTGTATATCCGATAAAATAACAAGTTTGTCTTTTTTGTTAAGTGAGTTTAAGCAATCCAAAGCAATTTCCAAAGAAGTATAATCATTGGAATAAGCATCATTAATTAGAGTAGAATTTAACACTCCTTGCAATATTTCTAAGCGAGAGGCTGTTGGGTGTAAGTGTTGTATTCTTTCTTTTAAATGAGTTTTGTCTATCCCTATTGTTAAGCAAAAAACATATGCGTTAATAGCATTTTCAATGCTCGCTTTATCTGAAAAAGGAAGTTTCAGTTCCTTCAATAATTCTTGTGTTTGGTAAGTATTTTCTTTGCTTTCACCCCAAGAAATAAGTTGTATGTTTTTTTGTTTGGCAAGAGTTTTTATTTGAGAGGTAAGTAAGGGAGAATTGTCGTGAAAAATAATTTGTTTGCAATTAACAAATAGTTTTAATTTCTCGCTTATCTTTTCTTTTAAAGAGAAAAAATTTATTTGGTGAGCATCGCCTATGTTTGTAAATATGCCTATACTTGGTTTTATTATTTGCTCCAAAATTTGCATTTCCCCTTTTTGAGATATACCTGCCTCAAACACACCTAATTCTGTATCTTCTTTAAGAGTAAAAACAGAGCAAGCGACACCTATTTGGGAATTGTAACTTTTGATATTTGCACATACTTTTTTGTCATTGCCTATTAGAGATAAAATCCAATCCTTTGTTATTGTTTTGCCATTAGAACCTGTTATAGCACAAATAGGAAAAGAGAGCATATTTCTTTTTATTGTGGCTAAGGTTTGCATTGCAAACAAAACATTTTTGCATCTTAAAAAGCCGACCTCTCTATTGTTATACTCGGACAGATTAAAATCCTCTTCTACAACAAAAAGTTTTACTCCCTTATTTATCAAATCGCTTATGTATTTTGTGCCGGAGTTTTTGTTGGTAGTTATGGCAAAAAACACTGTGCCGTCAATAGAATTGAGCCTGCGAGAATCAAAGAGAATATTTTTTATCTCCTCTTGTGAAAAACTTTCATTACTCAAAGTTCCATCAACTTTATTTGCCAATTGTCCAAAAGTTATTTTCATTATTTCATAGATGTTTTTTAACAAAAAAAGAATCACTCCATTTAAGCCTTGTATACGTATTTGTATAGAGTGTCTTTTATTTGATTAAACTCTACTTCATTATTTGGAGAATACATCATAACTTTCATTTCTAACCCTTTGCTATCTTTGGTATAAGGAGGTTGAAAATAATAATTGTTTAAAATCTTAAAATCCAATCTTTCGTAAAACTGTACCCGTCTTTTTGCTATTTCGCTATCTGGTTTTTCTACTTCAAGGGCAATGTTTGTTATTTTTTTTGGTGGCAGTGCAAAGGTAAGCTTAGAATTCCCACTTTCTTTTCCTTGCAATATTCTTATAAAATCAAAACCTATACCCATATTTCTTTTTTTAGGGTCTATGGCAAAATGTTCTATATAAGCAAAGTTTTCAAATATCCACAAAGTAGCAAAACCCACAAACTCCTCTGCTATGAATATAGGAATAAATTCAAAATAATCTTTTTCTAAAAGTTCTGTTATACTTTCCGTACTTCTTCTTTCATCCACCGGGAAAGCCTCAACATACAACCATTCTGCTTTTTCAAAATCTTTTCTTGTACTCATTGTTTGCTTTTATTTTTCTAAATGCAAAGATACTAAAAAATAAAAGTTATAACCTACAACCCACAAAAAACCGCTCAAAAGAAAAAAAATAAAAAAACAAAAAACAAAAAAATCGGTTTACTGAGAATCAATGAGTTACAAAATAAAAACGTGCACGCGTTTGGTCAGGTCAAAAAATCTTCGTAACTTTGTAAGAGAAAAAGATACCTACCTCAAAATTAACGATTTTTACCCTTATAACTACTTGATAATCAACGATAACGAATCTTCGTTTCGATTTCTCGAAACGAAGATTCGTCGAAATAAAACGAAGATTCATTTTTGTAAAATCCCGATTTGAAAAAAAAATTCTTCAAAAAACCCTTCGAAAACGCTGATTTTCAAGAAAAATGCCCAATTTTACCCTCTCGAAAAATGTTAACTTTCTGATAATCAATGGTAGCATCCTCATTTTTGACTTTTAAATGGGTATTTACGCAATTTCCTAAAAAATTTTTTTTTGCCCCTTTTTTGATGGTTTTTTGTAGGTTAGCATGGGGTGTGATAGGGCATAGCCGTTACTTTTTTTTGCATACGCTTCAAAGGTCTTATGCCCCCAGACTGCACTTGCAGGGTGTCTTATAAACGTAAAGCCTATGATAATATCATAAAGTCATTATAGTTCTAAGTTAATCTATAAAGAAATACAGGTGAAATAGCCAACTTGAAATAAAAAAAAGTAAAAAAATTTTATCATTTAAATAAATGTGTATAATTTTGCGAACAAATAAAGTTAGAGTCTTTGACAGAGAAACAAGACAAAAGAACTTTATTTTAAAAAACTTAATAAAATTAATTTTAAAAGTTGTATAAAAATTATGAACGTAGAAAAACTTTTAGCCGAAGTTAAGGCTAAGAATCCAGATCAGCCTTTATTTTATCAGGCTGTTGAAGAAGTTCTAGAAACTATAAAAGATTACGTAGCAGAACACCCTGTTTATGACGAGCATAAAATTGTAGAACGTATGCTTGAGCCAGACAGAATTTATCAATTCAGAGTTGAATGGATAGATGATAAGGGCGAAATTCAAATCAATCGTGGTTACAGAGTACAGTTTAACAACGCTATAGGACCTTACAAAGGTGGTTTGCGTTTTCACCCAACAGTAACCCTTGATACTTTGAAATTCTTGGGCTTTGAGCAAACATTCAAAAACTCTCTTACTACATTGCCTATGGGTGGTGGCAAAGGTGGCTCTGATTTTGACCCTAAAGGAAAATCAGATAGAGAAATAATGCGTTTCTGCCAAGCCTTTATGACAGAGTTATTCAAATACATAGGACCAGACCGCGACGTTCCTGCTGGAGATATAGGTGTTGGTGGTAGAGAAATAGGTTACCTTTATGGTATGTACAAAAAACTTGCTTGTGAAAACACAGGTGTTCTTACTGGAAAAGGTGCTCAATTTGGTGGTTCTATCCTAAGACCTGAGGCTACTGGTTTTGGAGCTATCTACTTTGTAGAGAATATGCTTAAGGCTAAGGGTGATACTATCAAAGGAAAAACAGTTGCCATTTCTGGTTTTGGTAACGTTGCTTGGGGTGCTGTAACAAAGGCTACTGAACTTGGCGCTAAGGTTATTTGTATTTCTGGTCCTGATGGTTACGTTATAGATGAGACTGGTTTCAATCAAGAGAAAATAGATTATATGCTTGAGCTTAGAGCTTCTAACAATAACGTTGTTGCTCCTTTTGCTCAAAAATTCCCTACAGCTAAATTTGTTGCTGGTAAGAAACCTTGGGAAGTTAAAGTAGATATCGCTTTGCCTTGTGCTATTCAAAATGAGCTTGGCGCAAAAGACGCTGAAACTCTTGTAAATAATGGTGTTAAACTTGTTTGCGAGGTTTCTAACATGGGTTGCGAAGCTGAGGCTATAGCAGTTTTGCAAAAGGCTAAAGTTAATTTTGCTCCTGGTAAAGCCGCTAACGCAGGTGGTGTTGGTGTTTCTGGTTTGGAAATGTCTCAAAATGCAGAACACCTTCCTTGGACAGCAGCAGAGGTTGACCAAAGATTGCACGCTATGATGGATTCTATTCACGCTAACTGTGTTAAATATGGTCAAGAAGGCGACTATATTAACTACGTTAAGGGCGCTAACGTTGCAGGATTTATCAAAGTGGCTGATGCTATGTTGCAACTTGGAGTTTGCTAATAAAGTTTGATTTATAAAAATGGTGGAGACGGAAATAAAAAGATTTACTTCCGTCTCTATTTTTTTGAGAAAAATGTTTGTTGTGAGAAAATAGAGATATTTTTTTTTTAGAAAAATAAAATAATAATAATAAAGTTGCGTTATCATTTAAGTTTTATTAGGTATAAAACAGAATTTAATAAATGAGAGTAGTATCATATAACAAAATTTTTGGGGTAGTTGTTGCTCTTGTGTGTGTGTTGTTGTTATCTTCTTGTGCTTCTAAGCATAAGAAATTATTGAAGAGTAATGACAATGAGGCTAAATATCAAGCAGCAATTAAAGCATATGAGCAGGGCAATTATTATCATGCAACTCAGTTGTTTGAAAATCTAATTTTCTATTTTAGAGGTAAGGCTCAAGCAGAGGATGTCAATATGTACTATGGAAAAAGCCTTATGGGAAGTAAGGATTATTATGGTGCAGGTTATCAGTTTGAGAATTTTGTTCGTTGGTTTCCTTATTCTCCAAAGGCAGAAGAGGCACTGTATCTTTCGGCTTATTGTAAGTATATGGAATCTCCGAATTTTTATTTAGACCAAACTCTTACAAAAGAGTCAATTAGGGCTTTTCAAGATTATTTGGACAAATATCCGGAGTCTTCAAGGGTTAATGAGGCAAATAAGTATTTTGATGAATTAAGGCTGAAACTTATAAAAAAAGATTATACTACGGCATACAATTATTATAAAGTAGAGCAGTATCAAGCGGCTCATGTGGCTTTGACAAACTTTCTTACCAAATACTCAGACCAAACACAATATAGACAAGATGCCATGTATTATATAGTTTTATCGGGTTATCATTATGCTAGAAAAAGCGTATTGGAAAAACAAAAAGAAAGATGGAACTCTATGATATTGGATTATGAAAGGTATGCAGCTTTGTTTGAAAATTTTACCGATAAGAGCAAAGTGGAAGATTTGAAAGAAAAATATGCGTATGCAAAAAAACAAGTAGAAAATTTAAAATAAAAAAAATTATATAAAAAATAATGGATTATAAAAAGACAACAGCGGATACAACTATTAAAACCCGCAGAATCAATGATTTTGATAAACTTACTACCAATGTTTATGAAACGGTTGCAATGTTATCTAAGCGTTCTGACCAAATAGCAAGTGATTTAAAACAAGAATTATACAAAAAGATAGAAGATTTTGCTATAAAGGAAAATTCATTGGAGGACACTTTTGAAAACAAGGAACAAATAGAGGTATCTCGTTATTATGAGCGTTTGCCAAAGCCTTATCTTATAGCCATTAAGGAGTATTTGAATGATGAGTTGGTTTATCGTAATGATGTTTTGCACCATAGTAATATGAAAAATGAGGACAACGCTCAAAACACTGCTTCAAATACAGACACAGAAGAATAAATAAAAGATAAAGTAAAATGGCGAGCAAAAAAGTATTGTTGGGTATAAGCGGAGGTATAGCCGCATATAAGACATATATATTAATACGTTTGCTTGTCAAAAGTGGTTATGAGGTAAAAGTAATAATTACAAAGAATGCTTTAAATTTTGTTAATGATTTGACATTGCAGACCTTATCTAATAATAGGGTTTGCAGTGATATGTTTGCTCCAACTTTGGAAAATATTACCACAGAACATATTGCTTTAAGTGAATGGGCAGATGTTTTTGTTGTTGCTCCCGCTACGGCAAATATTATAGGCAAATATGCTAATGCTATAGCGGATGATATGCTTTCTACTTGTTTGCTTGCTTGTAAGAAAAAGATATTTTTTGCCCCAGCAATGAATACTAATATGTATGATAATGAAGGGGTAAAAAAAAATTTACAAACTCTTATTCAAAGACAAGTAGAAATCATAGAGCCAAACAAAGGAGAATTGGCTTGTGGCGTAGTGGGGCAGGGAAGAATGGCAGAGGCAGAGGAAATATTTAGTAGAGTGGAGGAGTATTTTAATAGAAAGCGAGATTTGGAGGGCAAAACCTTTCTGATAACAGCAGGACCTACAGTGGAGCAAATAGATAGCGTAAGATTTATTTCCAATAACTCTTCTGGGAAAATGGGTTATGCTTTAGCTAAAGAGGTTTTGAGTAGAGGAGGAAAGGTTAATTTGGTAAGTGGTCCAGTTGCTTTGACCATAGAAGCAGAGAATAATCTTGCTTTATATAAGGTTGTTTCAGCAGAGCAAATGTATGAGAAGGCTATGCAATGTTTTGATAGTAGCGATGTTGCTATTTGCTCGGCTGCAGTGGCTGACTACACTCCTAAAGTTGTCTATGAGGGCAAAATGAAAAAGAAACAAGAATCCCTAATCATAGAATTGGAGCCAACAAAAGACATATTGAAAACACTTGGAGAAAATAAGGGAAAGAAAATTGTTGTTGGTTTTTCTTTGGAAAGCGATAACGAAATAGAAAACGCAAAGAAAAAACTATATAGCAAGAACTTGGATTTTGTGGTCTTAAATTCTCTTAGAGACGAAGGAGCAGGCTTTGATTACACAACTAACAAAGTAACATTGATAGACAAAAACGAAACGCTTGCTTTACCACTAAAAACAAAAAGAGAGGTAGCTAAGGATATTGTAGATAAAATTTTAACATTTTTTTGACCTGTGAAGAAAAAGGCTGTATATATATTATTTTGTTTATTCTTTTTTGCCACTCAAACACTGATAGGGCAAGAGTTTAATGTTAGCGTATCTGTTTCGGCTACGCAAATACAAGGAACAGATAAGGAAATATATACAACAATACAAACCGCCTTAAATGAGTTTGTAAATCAAAGACAATGGACAAATTTTCATTATGAGGACGTAGAAAAAATTGAGGGTAGCATAACCATAAATGTAAAGACGAGAAGCACTCAGGAAGATTTTCAAGGAGATTTGTTTATACAATTAAGACGACCGGTTTATGGTTCTACTTATACAACTACAATGCTTAATACGCAAGAAAAAGATTTTGCCTTTAAATATATAGAAGGACAGAATATGGAGTTTGACGAAAATAACTATACCAATAATTTGCTTTCTACGGTTGCTTTCTATCTTAATTATTTTTTAGCTTTGGATGGAGATAGTTTTGCAATGAATGGAGGAGAAAGGTATTTTCAGACCTGTCAAAATATAGTTTCAGCCGCTCAACGTTCAGCCAACAAAGGCTGGAAAAGAGCAGAGAGTGGAAACAACAATAAGTATTGGATGATAGAAAACTATACCAATTCCACATATAGATTAATGCATTCGGTTTGGTATAAGTATCATCGTTTGGGGTTGGATATGTTGAGTGGGGATGACCAAATTACTGCTCGCAACAATATTTTGCAAGCAATAAAAGACCTGAGGAGCGTAAATATGGAAAAAAGTGGCTTGATTTGTGTGCGTCAATTTTTGGAGGCTAAGACAGACGAGATAGTTAATATATACAAGACTGCTCCTTCTAATGAACAGACGGAAATAATAAATATAATGAAGGAAGTTAACCCTACTCAAGCAACGAAATTTGAACAAATGAATCAAACTTCCACTTCTTCAACCACAACAACGAGATAAAAAAAAATTAGGAGGAAAAGTTTGATACAAAAATATTAAGTATTATGACAGCAGTACCATTAAACAGAGAAAAAGTAAATAAAATCATTGCCGACAACAAAATACAGAGTGTTGGAAAAGCCTCAATACGTGAGGTAAAAAAAATCATAGATGATATAGAAAAATCTATGGACATACGTTTTGTAAGAATGGAAATGGGAGTACCCGGCTTGCCCACGGTAAAGGTAGGAGTTGATGCTCAAATACAGGCTTTAAAAGATGGTGTTTCTGCCATTTATCCAGATATTTATGGAACCTCAGAATTGAAATATGAGACCACACGTTTTGTGAAAAACTTTTTAAATGTAGAGGTGCCAGAGGACTCTTGTATTCCTGTGACAGGTTCTATGCAAGGAACTTTTGCTGCTTTTATGACAGTGGCTCGTATGGATGAAAAGAAAAACAAACTACTTTTTATTGACCCCGGTTTTCCAGTTCAAAAACAGCAATGTAAAATACTTGGTATAGGTGTAGAGACTTTTGATGTCTATCATTATAGAGGAGAAAAATTAAGAGAAAAACTTGTCTCTTATCTTAGCAAAGGAGATATTGGTGGCATAGTTTATTCCTCACCAAACAACCCCGCATGGTTTTGTTTCACCAATGAGGAGTTGAAGACTATTGCAGAAGTGGCTAATGAATATGATGTTATTGTTTTGGAAGATTTGGCTTATTTTGGTATGGATTTTAGAAAAGATTATGCCAAACCGGGAGTTCCACCTTATCAACCAACGGCTGCACATTGGGCAAAAAAATATATACTTATGATTTCGGGCTCTAAAGCTTTTTCTTATGCAGGAGAGCGTATAGGAGTTATTGTTGTTTCTCCTGAACTTTATAATTGGCATACTGATTATATGAAAAAATATTTTTCACAAGACACCTTTGGACGTGCTATAGTTTTTGGTTCTATCTATGCTTTGTCTTCAGGTACATCTCATTCTGTTCAGTATGGTTTGGCGGCGGTAATGAAAGCTTGTAATGATGGAGAATATGATTTTGTAGAGGGCTTAAAGGACTATCAAAAGAAAGCGCATTTTATGAAAAATGCTTTGGTTGAAAACGGTTTTGAAATAGTATACAACAAAGACCTTGACCAAGATATAGCAGATGGGTTCTACTTTACTTTTAACTACCCGGGTATGACAGGAGAGCAAACACTTAATGAGTTAGTTTATTATGGTATAAGTGCTATTTCTTTGGATGTTACAGGCTCAGACCAACAAGGGCTTAGGGCATGCGTTTCTTTGATACCACACGATATGCTACCTAT